>JACCYN010000186.1 GCA_013696465.1 Pyrinomonadaceae bacterium | reverse complement strand
AATAAAATTAACCAGTAACAATTGCAGCGTCGCGCGCGAGCATCGCCGCTCCTATTGCTACGGCGTCCGTGCCGAGTTGGGCGGCGACGATTTGGGTGGCTTCAAAGCAGGGTTGGAAGCTGCGGCGCCCGGCTTCGCGGATGATGGCGTCGAGAATGAGGGCGCCCGCTTCCATCACGCCGCCGCCTAAGACGATACGTTCGATGTTGAGAAGATTGATCACGCTTGCGACGGCCGTGCCGATATATCTTCCGGTGCGTTCGATCATCAAGAGGGCGAAGTCGTCGCCGTTTCGGGCTTCGCGGGCGATGTCGGCGGCGGTGAAATCGCGGTTCATGGAGAGTTTTGAAAGTGATGATGTGCCGTCGCGGAACAGGCGTTCGTGCGTGCGGCGGACGATGTTTGGGGCGGAGGCGACGGTTTCTAAACATCCTGTGTTGCCGCAGGCGCACTCCGCGCCGTCCGGGTCAATCGTGATGTGTCCGAACTCGCCCGCGAAGCCCGAAGCGCCGAGCCAGAGTTTGCCGCCCAAAATGATCGCGCCGCCAATGCCTTGTCCAAGTGTGACGTAGAACATGTTGCGGCTGCCGCGCCCCGCACCCGTGACGTATTCGCCGTAGGCGGCGGCGTTGGCGTCGTTCTCAAGCGCGACGGGAAGTCCGGTGAGGTTTGAGAGTTCGGCTTGAAGATTGCCCTGCGCGGCCGAAGGCATCCCCGAAGAGATCACGACTTCGTGCGTCTGCGGATTGACGAGTCCGGGAATGCCGACGCCGATGGCTTTGATCGAAGGGGCGCGGTCGCGCAATTCTTGAATCATGCTCGCGGCTTGTCGTGCAACGTCGTCGCGCTCCAAAACAGTTTCGCGGCGCTCGACAACTTCGCCGTCATTGGCGACGAGCGCGACGCGCAAGGCTTGAGTAGAGAGATCAACGCCGACGTAGTTGCCGGATTGTGCGGTCGGGTTATTCGTCACAGCCAGATTACCTTTCGGTGAGTGGGTAGAGTTAAGCGCGGAAAGAGCGATTGCGTTTCGAGCACCGAAGATCGTAACAAAGCGCTCAAGCGACTGTCAAACATGACCCTTCTGCGTGTAGAATGCTCAAACGGTTCGGGCACTTCCGTGATTCTTTGCGCCAGCGCCGCCTTGACGCGCAAAATGACAAACCGGAACACGCTTTCATGCGCGGCGATTTACAACGGACGCTTCAATTTATAAAACTCAAACCGGCGGCGAAGTTGGTTGTTCATAGTACTTTTTCATGGACGAAAACTTTTTTTACGAACTGGTCGGGCACTACGGGCTTTACGCGGTTTTCTTCCTCGCCTTAATCGAAGGGGACATTACGCTGCTGTTGGCGGGCGTGCTCGCCCACAGCGCGTTTTTCGGCGAGTGGAGTTTTCCGAAAGTTCTCGCCGCGGGCACGCTCGGCGGCTTCGTCGGGGATCAAATCGCTTACTGGATGGGGCGCGCCTGTGGTACGCGAGTGAGCGAGTATCGTTTTTACCGCCACGTGCGCACGCGCGTCGAGCGTCTGACGGAAAACTTCGGGGCGCTTTCAATTTTTCTCTCGAAGTATATCTACGGCTTGCGCACCGCGTCGTGCGTCTTCTACGGCGTCGGGCGCATGAGTTACCGGAAGTTTGTGCCGCTTTCGCTGGCGAGTTGTTTCGTGTGGGTCTTCGTCTTGAGCGGCGCGGGCTATTTCTTTAGCGGCGCGGTGATGAATCTGATCGGCGATTTCCACCAGTTGGGCATTTACCTGCTGGTGATCGTCATCGTCGGCGTCGCGGGCTTCTATCTCGCCGAACGCTACTGGTTAGGGAAGAAAGTTGAAACAGCCGACCCTGAGAAGATTCACAAGATCGAGCACGCCGCGCAAGGCAAACTGCAAGAGATCGGGCACGAAATTCAAGAACGCATTCATCTGCCCGGCGCGCTCGAACGGCGCAAGGAAGCGGCAGCAAGAAAACGCGACCGCGTGGCGAGCGGCGAAACAGACGGAGACTGAATTATTTTAGATTGCTGATTTGCGATTGCATTTCAAATCTGGAACTTCAGATTCGAGGTCGCAAATAGCTTTGTCTCTAATCAAAAATCGCAAATCTAAAATTCCTGAAAGGATTTCTTCCCTCAAGTGATTATTGAATCAACTGCTCCGACGCGCGTTGATCTCGCCGGAGGCACGATTGACATCTGGCCGCTTTACCTTTTTCACAAAGGCGCGACGACCGTTAACTTCGCCATCTCGCTTTACGCGCGCTGCCGCATCGAAGAGTTGGCGGACGAGCGCGTAATCCTTGAATCGCGCGACCGCAATGTTCAATTTGAGACGCACCTTTCCGAAATAGAGAATCTCGTCCACGAAGAGCGTCTGGAACTCATCTCGAAACTCGTCCACTTCTTCAAACCGACGCGCGGCTTTCACCTCATCGCTTCAGCCGAATCGCCCGCAGGCGCAGGACTGGGCGGATCGAGCGCGCTCGCCATCGCTTGCATCGGCGCGCTCAATCGCTTTGTCGGCGACGTTTACGACGAGCGTAAGTTCATCACCATCGCCGCCAACGTGGAGACGACCGTCATTCGCGTGCCCGCTGGATTCCAAGATTATCTAGCCGCGCTTCATGGAGGGGCAAACTGCTTTCACTTTCGCACCGAAGGCATCGCGCGCGAAAAGCTTGACGTGGACGCTGCGGAACTTGAGCGGCGCATACGCATCTGCTACACGGGCGAGCCGCGTCTGTCGGGCACAAACAACTGGGAGATCACGAAGAAGCACATTGACGGCGACAGGGAACTCTTCGCGCTCTTCGACGACATTCGTGATTCGAGCTTGCGGATGCGCGAGGCGCTCGCCGCAAGCGACTGGAAGGAAGTCGGCGAGACGATGCGCGCGGCGCACCCGAAGCGCAAACGCCTCGCGCCGAAGGTGACGACGCCGCACATGGACAAGTTAATTGAGAAGGCTTTAGCGAACGGCGCGGAGGCGGCGAAGGTGTGCGGCGCGGGCGGCGGCGGCTGCATCGCTTTTCTGTGCGCGGAAGGGCAGGCGACGAAAGTTGAAGAGGCTCTGCGGGCGGAAGAGGGAGTTGAGATGCTCGATTGGAAATTCGCGCCGGAAGGATTACAAGTTCGTGAACTGCAAAGTTGAACTAAGCGGGCGTGTACGAAGCGGCGCGGAAAAAACATTCGTCGTCCGCGCTTCCTTAACGTCTTGCTTTCGTCTCCGACGCGCGTGTTAAAAAGCGTGCTCGGAGTTTTGTGGCGCGGCGCTCCGGCGCGTGCGCGTCGGTGGGGCGTCTGGTTCGTCGAACCGCGCTTCACTGTCACCGTCGCCGCCGTAATTCAAAACGAAGCGGGGCAGGTGCTACTGCTCAAGCACGTCTTCCGAAAGGGAAACGGTTGGGGAATTCCGGGCGGCTTTATCGGCGCGGGTGAGAACCCGCAGGATGCGCTCAGGCGCGAGTTGTGCGAAGAGGTGAATTTGGAGATCAAGGATTTAGAGATCGCGTTTGCGCGAACATTCAAGCGTCCGCAGCAAGTTGAAATTGTTTATCGCTGCCGCGCGGCAGGGAAGGCCGAGCCGCAAAGCATCGAAATAAATGCGCTCGCGTGGTTCGACCCTGAAAACTTGCCTGCCGATCTGCCACGCGAGCAACACAAACTTATCGAGCGCGCGCTTGAGACGAGTTGAAAGCCGCGTCAATAGCGAATATGCTGTGCGGCGCAATCTTTCATTTCGCAGGGGAGACTTAAAAGAGAATGGTTCGACTCATTCCGTCGCAAGAAGAAGTGATGCAGATTCTAAAACGCACCGGGGCGTTCCGCGAAGGGCATTTCGTTTATCCGTCGGGCAGACACACGCCGCACTATTTCCAGATGCCGCTCGCCTTCCGCTACTACGACACGGCGCGCGTCCTCGCCGTCGCCCTCAGCCGCAAGTTTCGCACGGAAAAAGAGATTTCGAGTTTGCTCCCGAAGGTCGCGGTCATCTCTCCGAGTCCCGGCGGCATTCCGGTCGCCTTCGGCGTGCGCGAAGCTCTGAGCGCCGTGCAGATTTACTGGGCGGAGCGCGAAGAGGGCAAGCGCATGTTTCGGCAATACGTCAACCAAGGCGAAGTCAACCCGTGCATCATCGTTGACGACATCGTGCGCTCAGGCGACGCCCTGCGCGAGACGCTCCAGATCGTGCGCGAACTCGGCGCGAAAGTGATCGGCTGCGGCACGGTCGTGCGCTTCAGTTCCGCGCCTGACATGCTCGACGATGTTCCGATCAAATCGCTCGTCGAATTTGATGCCAAATGGTATGAAGGCGAAGACGCTTGCACGGACTGTAAAGAAAACTCGCCTGTGGAGCACGTGCGGTTTTAGAAGGGAAAATGCGTAGCGCCGGAATTTAAGCCGCCGCTCACACAGCCACGAAACCGCACAAGCTCTCGATGAGAGAGACGGTAACTCGCGGTTGGCTTCTGGAATAACTTGTCGGGCGGCGGCATGGAGCGTCCCGAATTGTAGATTCGGTTCAACCTGTTGTCAGGCGTCGCCCGACAACATCTCTAAGGGACGCCTCGTAGCTCGCTGACACCTCCTCCTGACAACTCACGCAGATTCCCAACTCGCGCAATAGCCCGTCCTCAAGCCCGTAGATCAACCCGTGCACTGCCAACTCTTGCCCGCTCTCCCACGCCTCCTGCACGACCGTCGTTTGACACACATTCACGACCTGCTCGATCACATTCAACTCACAGAGCCGACTGATACGCTCTGCTTCTTCGCCAATTCCGTCGAGTAGAGCTTTATGTTTCTGCATCACGTCCTGCACGTGCCGCAGCCAGTTATCAATCAATCCTAACTTGCTGTTGGCGAGCGCAGCCTGCACGCCGCCACAGCCGTAATGTCCGCAGACGATAATGTGTCGCACTTTGAGCACTTCGACCGCAAACTGCATCGCTGATAAGCAATTCAAATCAGTATGCACAACGACGTTTGCGACGTTTCTGTGGACGAACATCTCTCCGGGCGCGAGATCGGCCAGTTGGGTGGACGGTACCCGGCTGTCTGAGCACCCGATCCAGAGGTACTGCGGGGATTGCTGATGCGCCAGACGGTAGAAGAAATCTGGGTCAACACTTCTGATTTTCGTAGCCCACGCCCTGTTCCGCTCAAGAAGATTATCCAAACTCCTCATGCCAACAGTTTCCCATAAAGACTGATTGGACGCCTAACGGTGGAGTTCACCGAGCGCGAAACCGCCAACACGCAACTTCTAGTTAAAAAGACAATCTTGATAAGAAAACCGCTGTTTCGCGCTTCGGTGCAATGACTTGTTGTGCGCGGCGTAGCAAGCAAATACGCTACTTTAACTTTTTAGCTGTTACTCTTTGTCCTTCCTGATTGATAATTAACTTTGTTACTTGTCCGGTTTCATCTCGAACAAAGACAAACTGTGCGGTAAATCCTTTGATGAAAAACTCAATTTCTGATTCGGGCAACAACTCCATCTTCGACTGTCCGGTTGTTTGACTCATCAACTTTTCGCCTTCCTTCGTCACACTAATAACAACATTAGGCGCAAGCTCATACTGACCGATATAAGCGTCATAAATTTTAGAATCGAGATTGATGACTGTGCGTTCCGCCGGAATTCGGCTGTAATGCCGAGCGACGACTTGCCAGCGTCCATTTCGTTTCACAAAAGTATCGGTAAAGCGCGATTGAAAATTGAGACCGCCCTGAACTTTAGAAACGATGCGTCCTGTAACAATAGCCGTATCGCCATACACGCGCACTTGCACATCTTCGTTCGTCAGAGAAACTTTGACGGAAGCGGGCGGGGCTTGAACGAGTTCTTTCTCTTCGGCTTTAGTAGCAAACTTGCCGCTTTCATCTGTTCTGGTGAAATCATCGGCAACAATTCGCTCAAATGTCTGCTTATCGCCGCGTAGATAAGAATTAAGCCACTCGTTTTCAAGTCGCTTTAATTCCTGCTCAATGTTATTTTGCGTAAAACTTTCGTTTTTCATTTGACCGAGAGCAAAGGAAAACATCACAAATAAAATTACGCCAGCAAAAAATAGTCGCATAATTTAGCTCCTTGCATATTAAAAGCGATAGCGCACAACTACTGTATGAGCGGAATGATTCCACATAACACTCCGTATAGGCATGTTATGCGGAAGCCTTCCGCATAACGCTCCAATTAGGCGTGTTATACGTAAACATTCCGCATAATACCGCTTTATGCTCTCGGCGAGAGTTGGTTTCTGCTTTCCGAATGCTCTTCATGCAGCATCTGAAAACAGAGAAAATGTTAGTTTAGTTCTCTTTATATCTCGTGACGGTTCGCCAATGCTTTGTCCATCGTTACCTCGTCAACGTATTCGAGATCGCTTCCGACCGGCATCCCCATCGCAATGCGCGTCACGCGAGCGCCTAAAGGTTTTAATAGGCGGCTGATGTAGCTCGCTGTCGCTTCGCCCTCGGTGTTTGGGTTGGTGGCGAGAATGATCTCACGCACTTCGATGCCTTCGTTGTTCTCAGGTTTCAGGCGCGTCAGTAAATTCGCGAGTCGCAGATCGTCCGGCCCCATGCCGCGAATCGGCGAGAGGCTTCCGTGTAGCACATGGTAAAGCCCGTTATAGCTGCGCGTCTTCTCAACCGCGACGAGATTAAACGGCTCTTCGACGACGCAGATCACCGAGCGGTCGCGCGAGGTTGAAGCGCAGAAGCGGCACGGATCAACGTCTGTCAGGTTGTTGCAGATTGAGCAGAAGACGATCCGGCGTTTCACTTCACGGAGCGCGTCGGCGAAACGCTCTACATCCGCTTCCGGCACGCGCATAATGTGGAAGGCGAGGCGCTGCGCGGATTTGTGCCCGATGCCCGGCAGACGTTTGAATTCATCAATCAGCTTCGTAACTGGTTCGGCGTAATCAAGCATAAACAAAAGTGGCGAGTGGCAAACAGCGGGCGACAAGCGAAGCGTTTACCGTGTCGCTCAATCGTCGCTCATTTGTGGCTAAACTTCGTGTTGGTTAAAACAGATTTCCGAGATTGCCTAAGCCCGGCGGAAGCATCCCGCCGAGTTTGCCTTTCATCGCTTCGTCAACTTTGCGTCCGGCTTCGTTAATGGCGGCGATAATCATGTCTTGCAACATCTCGGCGTCGCCTTCTTTCAAGGCTTCGGGATCGATCTTCAATGTTTCGATCTCCTTCGTGCCGCGCATCGCTACCGTCACCATGCCGCCGCCAGCAGAGGCTTCGACGTGCATCTCCTCCATCTCTTTCGCCATCTTCTCCTGCATCTGTTGCGCTTGCTTCATCATCTGCTGCATGTTGAATCCGCCCGGAAATTTCATCTCGCTTGTTCTCCTCAAAAAGTATTGATCTGTCAGCTTTCGCCTTTTCAATCAGGTAAATTCCATCGTAACTTTCATCGGGCGTGAATGCAAACCGCATTTCCGATTCAAAACTTGATTCACAGATTGCCCCGCAACGTGCTATAAGCCACAGCAACGAGTGCGCGATGAAACGCTATGTGATCAAGCGCGGGGAGGCGGCGCCTGAACGTCTGGCTCGCTTCCGCAGCGAATTAAATGATGAACAATTCGCCGTCGCAACCGCGACGCCGGGCGCGGCGCTCGTCATCGCAGGCGCAGGTTCCGGCAAGACGCGCGCGATCACTTACCGCGTCGCGTATCTCATCGAGCAAGGCATCGCCCCGGCGCGCATTATGCTTGCGACTTTTACGAACCGCGCCGCGCGCGAAATGTTGCGCCGCGTCGAAGCGTTGACGGGCGGCGGCGACAATATTAGCCGCCGCGTGTGGGGCGGCACGTTTCACCGCATCGGCAATCTCATCCTGCGTCGCCACGCCGCGTCAATCGGCTTTGAATCGAACTACACGATCCTCGACTCGGAGGACGCGCGCGATCTCGTCGCAACCTGCGTTGACGAAGCGGGCGTTGACACGCGCGCCCGCCGTTTCCCGAAAGCCGAAATCCTGCTCGACATCATCAGCTTCGCCACCAACACGGATCGTCCAATCGGCGAAGTGATCGCGCGCCGCTATCCGCAGTTTGAGCTTCTGTCGAGTCAGATCGAACGAATTGATCGCATCTACCATGAACGCAAACGGGAGCGCAACCTGATGGATTACGACGATCTGTTGCTCAATTGGAAGCGTCTGCTAATGGAGCGACCCGAAGTGGCGAACCTTTACGCCGAGCAATTCGAGCACATCCTCGTTGACGAGTTTCAGGATACGAACAAGCTGCAGTCCGAAATCGTTGACTTGCTCGCCGTGCGCCACCGCAACGTGACCGTCGTCGGCGACGACGCGCAAGCCATCTTCGCGTGGCGCGGCGCGGAGTGGACGAACATCTACGAGTTTCCGAAGCGTTACCCTGAAGCGCGCACGTTTCGCTTGGAAATTAACTACCGCTCGACGCCGGAGATTTTAAGCGTCGCTAACGCTTCCATCCTTTCAAACCGCAAACAGTTTCCGAAGACTTTGCGCGCCGCCAGAGCGTCAATGAATTTAAGTCCGGCGCTTGTGCCGTGTCGGGACGCGGAGCAGCAAGCGACGTTTATCGCCGCGCGGATTTTAGAGTTGCGCGACGAGGGCGCGCCATTGGAAGAAACGGCGGTGCTTTATCGTTCGCATTATCACTCGCTCGAACTGCAATTAGAACTCACGCGGCGCGGTATTCCTTATCGCATCAGAAGCGGCGTCCGCTTCTTTGAGCAAGCCCACGTCAAAGACGTGATCTCCTACTTGCGCATAATCGCAAACGCACGCGACGAACTCGCGTGGAAGCGCGTGCTGCGCCTTGTGCCGCAAGTGGGGCAGGCGACCGCCAACCGGATTTGGGAAAGCATCCGTGCGGCGGACGATCCGCTCGCTCTCGTGCGGAGGGGCGAAGCGGATCAAATCGTCGTCGCCCGACGCGGAACCGGCTGGGCGAGTTTCCGCGAGTTGTTGGAGAATTTAGCGAAGGATGAAAACCGCAACAGCCCCGCGCGGCAGATCGAGATCATCTTAGCTTCCGGCTACGAAGATTATTTGACGAACAATTATGAAAACGCCGAAGCGCGCCTCGAAGATTTGCGCGGCCTCGCGCGCTACAGCGCACGCTACTCTTCGACCGAAGAGTTTTTAGCCGAACTCGCTCTGCTCGCCACCGAAAACTTCAACGAGCCGCGCGCGGTTGCGGGCGAAGACGTGGTGATGGGCGGGGAGGAAGACGAGTTATTGACTTTGACGAGCGTGCATCAGGCGAAAGGTTTGGAGTGGAAAGTTGTCTTCATCATCTGGGCGGCGGACGGCAAGTTTCCGAGTCCACGAAGTTTGCGCGACGCCGAAGGTGAAGAGGAGGAACGCCGTCTGTGGTACGTCGCTTTGACACGCGCCCGCGATCAGTTATACATCACTTACCCGCTAATGGTTTCCGATTACACCCGTCAAACTGTTTTGCAGCGGCCGTCGCGCTTCATCACCGAGACGCCGCCTGCTCTCTATGATGTCTGGCAATTGGAAGAGGAAACAATCGCCCCGCGCGCTTTCGATTCTGTCCCCGCACCGGACACCGAAGCGGAAGAAATGGAAGACGAGGAAGCGAACGAATTGATTAACTGACGATCTGAAAAACCGAAAACAAAAAATCGTAAATTCGCTTATGGCAGAACACGACGACACAAATCTAATTTTGGAATGTGCGTTCAAAGTCGAACAATACGTTCATTATGATCTGCGTCTGCCGAAGCCGCGTGGCGACGGAGAATCTGCGCCCCTGCTCATCGCCCTGCACGGCTACGGCGGAAGTAAAAGTCAGATGATGCGCGATGCGCTTGAGATCGCGCCGGAGAATTTCGCCGTCGTTTCGTTACAAGGAGTTCATCAGCATTTGAAAGAGCGGCGCGCGCCCGAAGAACCGCTTCGCTATGGTTTCGGTTGGCTGACGAACTTCCGACCGGAAGAATCAACCGAGTTGCACCACCGCGCTCTGCTTGACGTCGTCGAGATTCTTGCGGAAGACGGCTCGATTGATCGAGCGCATGTGTTTCTTCTCGGCTTTTCGCAATCGGTCGCGCTCAACTACCGCTTCGCTTTCACATACACGAAAATCCTGCGCGGCGTCGTCGGCATCTGCGGCGGTCTGCCCGGAGATTGGGACAAATCCCTGCGCTACAAGGAGACGCGGGCCGCCGTATTACATTTGAGCGGCGCGCGCGATGAATTTTACCCGCCCGCCCGCACGAATGATTACAAAAATCGTTTGAGCACGCGCGCCGCGAGCGTTGAGGTGCGCGATTACGACGCCGGGCATGAGATCACAGACCGGATGCGCGAAGACGTGCGCGCATGGCTGCAGCATCAATGCGGCGCATCGAGCGATTGAATGGCAAAGGAGTTTTAGAATTATGACACGCAAATTGACGGCTTTCCTCATTGCGCTCGGCGCGGCGGGGTTAATGCTCGCCCTCGTTCAACCGGCAAGCGCGCAAAGCAATCGTGATGCGAAGACTGTTTCGGCCGTGCGCGCTGTGCTCGACGCGCAAGTGGCGGCGTGGAATCGCGGCGACATTGAAGGCTTTATGGAAGGCTACGACAAATCGCCGAACACCGTCTTCGTCTCCGGCGACACGGTGACACGCGGCTGGGCTACGGTTCTCGACCGTTACAAGCGTGGCTACGCGACGCGCGACAAAATGGGCACGCTCGCGTTCAGCGAGTTAAGTATCAAGCCGATGAATCGTGAGACGGCCGTTGTCATCGGGCGCTGGCAACTCACGCGCGCGGGTGACGCGCCGCGCGGACGTTTCACGCTTATCTTCCGCCGCACGAAAGAAGGCTGGCGCGTCGTGCACGATCACACCTCGTCGGCTTCATAAAAGAGAAAGATTTAGAACACAGCCACAAAGCAAGAACGGTCCGGCACAGTCCCCGCCCCTACTCCAATCTTTGCTGAATTTTGTTTGTGAAGATGCGTGTTCATCTGTAGCTCGACGAGTTCTGCTAACCATCTCTTTGTTGTCTAACGGTTGCGCACAAAATATCTATGTCTGATACGCTGGCCGTCGTCAACTGTTCGCAACTCGTCACGCTCGGCGGCGCGGCGCGACCGCGTAAGGGGCGCGAGATGCGCGATCTCGGCATCATCACGGACGGCGCGATGTTTGTGCGCGATACTCGAATTGAAAGTGTCGGCGTGCGTAGCGAGATCGAACGTCTGATAGACGGCGATTGTGAGGTGGTTGATGCGGGCGGGCGCATCGTGCTGCCCGGTTTTGTTGACGCACACACACATCCTGTTTTTATGGGCACGCGCGCCGAAGAATTTGAACAGCGCGCCGAAGGCGCGACATACGCGGAGATTGCGGAAGCGGGCGGCGGAATTCGCTCCACCGTGCGCCAGACGCGCGCGGCGCACGAAGATGAACTCGTTGCGGCAGGCAAGCGTTACGCCCAGTGGTTTCTGCGCACGGGCACGACGACCGTCGAAGCTAAATCGGGCTACGGGCTTTCCGTCGAAGATGAACTGAAAATGCTGCGCGCGATTCGCCGCTTAAACGAGCGAACGCCGCTTCAATATGTGCCGACCTTTCTCGGCGCGCACGAAGTGCCGGACGAATATCGCGGCGCGCGCCGCGTCGAATACGTTGAGCTTGTTATTAACGAGATGTTGCCGCGCGTGAAAGAAGAGGACCTCGCCGAATACTGCGATGTGTTTTGTGAAGAGAAAGTGTTCAGTTGCGAGGAATCGAAAAGGATTTTATTAGCAGCGCGCGAACACGATTTGGGTCTGCGCATTCATGCCGATCAATTGTCGCTTGGCGGCGGCGCACAATTAGCTGCCGAACTGAAAACGACGACGGCCGATCACTTGGAACACACCGACGCCGACGGAATCAAACACTTGGCGCGCGCAGGCGTGCAGCCCGTGCTGCTGCCCGGATCGGTTTACGCCCTAGGGCACACGCGCTATCCGGCGGCGCGCGAGATGATTGACGCGGGACTCGCCGTCGTGCTTGCCACCGATTTTAACCCCGGCTCCAGCCCGACGCCATCCATGCCGATGATCCTCTCGCTCGCTTCGACGCACATGAAGATGACGCCTGCCGAGGGGCTAACGGCAGCGACCATCAACGCCGCTTACAGTTTGGGGCGCGGTCATGATAGGGGATCGCTTGAGGCGGGGAAGCGTGCGGATTTCGTCATCTATGATGCGGATGATTACCGCGAATTGGCTTACTTCTTCGGCATCGAACACGCCTTTGCGGTCTACACGAATGGGCGTTTGGCTTACCGGCGCGACGACAAACTAGAGGATGAAATAAGTGCTTGACTGGCTACTAATTGTCGTATTAGAATCTTTTCAACACTGGAAAGGAGGTGATCAATAAGCGTATGAGTTTTAATCACAGTGAGGTGGCTGAAGCCTGATAAGCTTCGGTTGGCGCTTTTTAAGATTTCAGTCAATCGAAGCGGCGCCGCACTAACAAAATAATGTGAGCGGTTTGGACGGCTAGTCCCATCAGTTCACCGGAAAGCCCGCCAGAACCTACAAGGTTCGGCGGGCTTTCTTTTACCATTAGCAAAAGCGATTTGAGAATAAGACTGCTTACTGAGGCAGCCATATTTTTCTGGCTGAAACGACCTCCACCGCCGACGGCAGCAAGAGCGGCGCAGGCGATTTGGTGACGAAGGCGAAGCCTTTGTAACTCACCATGTACTGATAATTCTTCGTGAAGATTCCGCCTTCAGCGTAAATGAGTAAAGGATTCTCGACGCGCCGTAATACCTTTTGAAAATCTTTCGGCTCGACGCGCACTACCACGCCGCTTGCTTTAATCGCATTGGCTATTGCGGCGGCGGCCGCGGCGACCGCTGTTGCACCTGCTGCCATGGGCTGTTCTCCTTCCTGCTTCAATGATCAAGATTTATGGTCGGCGCGGCGGTGTAGGCGTTGTCACAGGCGTTGCTGCCGGAGCCGGGGTTGCGGTGGTGGCGGGAGGCGTGCGCTCCGAGGGCAGCACGCGCGACGGGTCGGGCGCGTCGGGCGATGTATGCGTGTGGACGATCTTCCAGCCGCCCGCGAGCTTGCGGAAGACGAGTGACAGGCGTCCGGTCGCCGTTTCAGGCGCGCCGCGAAAAGTTTGCGATTGAGTCCAGAGACAGGTGACGAGCGCGGCGTCTGTGCCGAGCGTTGCGACGCGCACATCGCGCACGTCGAGGTTGACATCCTTCAACGCAGGGTAGGAACTTGTGCGGTTGGCGCGCACCTGCTCCCACGAGCGCGTGACGGTGCCGTTGTTGTTAAAGAGCGTGAGGCTCGGCGAATTCCAGTAGGCATTCATCACGGCGGTAACGTCGGCGCGCTCGATGCCTTCAACGAGCGCGTCGAAGGCCGCCCGCACTTCGCGCTCCGCCGGAGTCATCGCGGTCTGTCCGCGCTGCGCACTCGTCGTGTTGCGGCGCGAGCGTGTGCCGGTGGTCGTTTGTTGGTTTGCGTCGTCCTGCGCTTGGGTCGTAGCGGGCGCGTTTGTGTTTGTCGTCGGGCGCGTGTTTGTGTTTTGGGCGATGGTTACGAATGAAGACGACAGGGCGAGCGCCGTCACGATGAACAGTTGCTTGCGCATAGGTTGTGCTCCTTAAGATTTTTGTGATGCTGCGACGTGAGCGTTCGGGGTGTCCGTCTTCAAGTTTAAGCTTTTTGTAGATTTATTGAAACCATATTTCTTCGCTGCGCAGGCGGCGAAGCGTGCGTTCGCGTCCCACACAATCGAAGACTTCAAACATCGAAGGGCCGACCGCCTGACCCGTGAGCATTGTGCGCGCGGCGTTAATGAGGAGTCCGGGTTTAACGCCCGCTTCTTCGGTGAATTGGCGAAGCGCGGTTTCCGTCGTCTCGTGATTAAACGGTTCAACGGTTTCCAAGCGCACGGCGAGGGCAGGTAAGAGTTCGCGCAGGCGCGGCTCTTTCTTAATGTTCTTTTGAACGGCGGTCGAATCAAAATCGAAGTCTTCGGAAAAATAGGCGCGCCCCTGCGCGGAGAAATCCTTGAGCGTGTGGAAGCGTTGGCGGATCAGGTCAAGCGTTTTTTCAAACCACGCGCTCTCGTCTTCCTCATACTCCTCGCGCCACAATTTATTCGCGCGGAGTTCCGCTTTCACCATCGGGATGAGTTCCGCAAGCGGCATCGTGCGGATGTACTCGGCGTTTAACCAGAGGGCTTTGTCGTCCGTCCACTTGCGCGGATCGCTTTCGCTGAAATTGAAGACGGCGTTTGAGCGCACAATGTCTTCGAGCGAAAACTTCCTTTTAAGTTCATCAAGCGACATGATCTCAACTTCATCCGGCGGCGACCATCCCAAGAGCGCGAGGTAATTACGGAAAGCGGCAGGCACAAAACCGTGATCGCGGTAAGTGGTAAGACTTACGACTTCGCCGTGTTTACGCTTCGAGAGTTTCGCCTTAGTGGGCGCAAGGATGAGCGGCAAGTGCGCGAAGCGCGGCACGTTCACGCCTAAGGCTTCGTAAATGAGAATCTGTTTGTGGGTGTTCGTCAGGTGATCCTGCCCGCGTATGACGTGCGTGATCTCCATCTCAATGTCATCGCAAACGACGGAGAGGTTATACAGAGGATGCCCGTCGGAGCGGAGCAGAACTAAGTCTTCGATCTCACTGTAGTCGCGCTCTTGCGAGCCGTAAACGATGTCTTCAAATTGCGAACGACCCTGTGCAGCGACTTTCAAGCGCACGGCGAATGGTTCACCGTTTTGCGCGCGTTGCTGTGATTCTTCAAGTGAAAGATCGCGGTAAGGGTTGCTGCGGTGATTAATGCCTTCAGTCGCATCGCGTCGGGCGCGTTCCGCGATCTCTTGCTTAACGTTCTTGTCAGAGCGCTCCTCACGCGGAGTGAAATCGCGGTAGGCTTTGCCTTCATGAATCAAACGAAGAGCGGCAGCG
>JACCYN010000185.1 GCA_013696465.1 Pyrinomonadaceae bacterium | reverse complement strand
GGCGTTTTCTGTTTCTCATTTTACCCGTTGCTATTTATGCCGCCGTTTCCCTGTCGAGCACGATCAACATCGGCATCCGCCATTTTCTTCCTGTCTATCCCTTCTTGTTCATTCTCGGCGGAATGCTGCTTAATTGCGTTTTACACTCACGCCGCGCGAAACTTCCGGCGCGCTGGCTCGTCGTCTTACTTTTGTGCTGGACGACTTTCGAGGCGCTGCGCGTGTATCCTCATTACACCTCGTACATGAACCAACTCGCTTGGAAGCAACCCGCTTGGCATTACCTGTCCGATTCAAACGTGGAGTGGGGCGACGACGTTCCCGCGCTCGCGGCTTACTTGCGGGCGCGCGGCGAAACTAAAATTCGCGCCGCACTCGCCGGAGGATGGATGACGCTCAACCACTACGGTGTGACGTACATCAACCTCTTTTCATCACCGCGCAAGCAACTGCCCGAAACGAATTACATCGCCATCGGCGCGAGCTTCCTTAACGGCGCGACCGTCCCCGCGTCTCTCGAAGAAAGTCCGAACATGCCGGAAGAAGAGCGACAAAATTTCTTCGCCAGCTTCCGCGACCGAAAGCCGGAAGCCGTCTTTGGAAATTCTATATACCTTTATCGAGTGAAATAGCGGCGTCGCCTCGCGTTTTAGCACCCTCGTTCTTTTTTCCACCTGCGAAGTGCTTCGTCGTAAACTTCAAGCGTCAACTCGGCCGCGCCGCGCCAAGTGAATTGCGCGGCGCGCTTTCTTCCCGCATCGCTTAAATGTTTTCGCTTCGCTTCATCTTCAAGTAACGCGGTGATGCTGCGGGCGAGACTCTGCGCATCACCCGGCGGCACAAGCTCAGCCGCTCCTTCAATCGTTTCGACGAGCGGCGGGATTCTGCTGGCGACGACGGGCGCGCCGCACGCCATCGCTTCCAGAGGCGGCAGCCCGAAACCTTCGTATAACGAAGGGTAAACGAAGATTCGACACGAGGCGTATAGCGCGCACAGATCATCGTCACTGACGTAGCCCGTCAGCAGCACGCGATCTTTTAAGTTCGACGCTTGTAGGCGGCTTACCAATTCATCCGTTAGCCATCCGCGCCTTCCCGTAACGACTAACTGCGGGCAAGGATTCATCCGGCGCAGAAGTTCTTCGTAAGCCGCAAGTAACACTCCTAAATTTTTACGCGGCTCGATGGTGCTGACGAAAAGCAGAAAATCATCCGCCACGCCGAGCCGCTTGCGCGCGCCCGATGTTTGCCCGAAAGCGCGGGGACGAAAGATTGCGCGCGGGGCTTCCGGCACGACGAATGTTTTGTGAAGCGCGAAAGAGGCGTGTTCTCCGATCTCATCCCGCACGCTTTGTGAAGGAGCGATGATCGCGTTCGCCGTGCGAAGCATGAAAGGAAGACGGCGGCGCGCGCGCAACACGCTCCGGCGTGTGTGAGTCTGCGGATGAACGAACGACGAAACGTCGTGTACGGTCAACACGGTCGCGCAAAATTTCCAGAGCGGCACGTCGTAGTTTGTGCCGTGAAAAAGATCGATCCCCTTTTGTCGGATGTAGCGCGGCAGCCCCATTGACCACCAGTGCCGGGTTAAGAAATTAGTTTTCGCTTCTGTGACGCACAGGTTGGCAGGAAGCGAAGTTTCGCTTTTACTTTCATCACCGGGCGCGGGCAAGAGAGGGCGCGGCGAGACGAGTTCAAATTGATCCGCCGGACGAAGCGCGGCAAGCGCTTGCGCCAACTCAAACGTATAATGACCGACGCCCGTGCGCAATTCGCTTAAGGGTAGACCGTCAATTCCGAAGTACATCAACGAGTGGTAACGAAGAACCTAATTGAAGTCAAATCAACAAAGCATAACGGGCGGCAAAGCTTTGATGGCTTGCCGCCCGTTGTGTACGTTCGCGTTTGTAAATTTGCTTACGGGTTAATCTGAATGCGCGGCGCGGTGTCTGCCGGGCGGCTCGAAAAAGCTTGTCCGCCGATGGTGATGGTGACGATCACGGGCACGTCGCCTGCGCCCGCGAGCGAAGCCGGTAATTCGACGTTGATCTGATCGAAGCCCGGCGTGTCTGTCGGCGCGACAAGCCTGATCGCAGAACCCGTAATGTCCGTCTCACGGAAGCGCACCGTGACCTGCGAAGCTTGCACGCCGCGCACGCCCGTCAAAACGATCTGGAGCACAGTCGGCACAGTTTGATTTCCCGAAGGCGTGGCGACGGTCGTCGTTACCGTAAACGGCTCAATCATCATCGTGCCCGACGTGGCGTTGAAGACGAGGGCGCGATTCGCCGTGCCTTCGCGCGTGAAGATGTCCGGTTGCGCCGGGACGATTGTGATCGTGCTGCGGATGACCGCGCCGTTGTTGTTGATTACGACCGGATAGGTGTTCGTCCCCGTCGTCGCGGCGAGACCGATGGGCACGACGAAGCGAATCTCGTTTTGACCGACGAAGTAAAGCCCGGCCGCCGTGTTATTGATCGTCACCGTCACGCCGTTTAGCTCAACGGGCAAAGGCGGTCGCTGTGTTTCCGTTGCGCTGGTTGTCGTCGCGTTCGATGGGGCGAGCGCGACGGACGTGGAGCGGGCGACGGCGAGCATTCCGGGCGCGAGACCTGCGACGGCCGGGGCAGTCGGGCTTGGCCCTGTCACGGGACGCAAACTCGCCCCCGTGAAGTAAGAGACGGCGTTTGCCGAAGCTGGAGTTTCGCTCGTTCTATCAGGCACGCGCAGGTAGAAGGCTTCCGTCGAGTTATCGCTGTTTCCGCCGCCGAATTCCGTGCGCGCAATGCTGAACGCCAAACGCCCGACGGTGTTGCTGACGAACGGTTGTAGCGCGGCGAAAATGATGTTTGGCGCGGGCGTGTCGGTCAGGCGCGTGAAGGTGTTGGGCGCGCTGACGGGCGCGGAGAAGATTTGCACTCGTGAATTGGGATTCAAACCTTCGGCGGCCGTGGCGGGCGCAGAACCGTCGGCGCGGAAGTTTAGCGATGAAGTGAAAACGATTGTTGAATTATCGCCCGTGAAGGTCGGGAAGCGCAGCACGTCGCCGCCGGAGGTGGCGCGCGGGCCCGCCTGCGTGAAAGTGTTGGCCGCGATGTTGTAGATAAAGGATGTGCTCGTCGTTTGGATCGCGCCGTTTCCGGCGAGGTCGGCCGCCGATTCAAAGGCGAGCAGTTGCCCGTTGCGACTGAGGCGGCGACCGGGACTGAGAATGTTAACGCTCACGCTCGCGTTCGCCGTCGTTGTGCGCGTCACTTGTCGAATCCGCGTTGCGACCGCGCCGTTGAGATTTGCCAAGTAGATTTCGCCGTTGCCGTCCGCGTTGTTGCCCGTCGTGCCGCCGGTGTCGGGGATGTTAGCATTCGAGATAAACGCGAGAATCTGACCATCGCCTGACAGAGAAGGATTTTCGTTGAAGACGAACGTCCCCTGCGTGTTCGTCAATTGCGCGAACGCATTCGTCAAGCGATTGAACACGAAAACTTCCGGGTTGGGAATTGCTTCTGTGTTCGTTCCGCCGGGCAGATTGCGCGTCGAAGTGAAGGCGATGATCGATCCGTCGTCGTTTAACGAAGGAAAGCGATTGTCGTCGGCGACGAAGGGCGAAAGAGTCGCGGTGCCGGGTTGCGGCAAGCGGCTTGCAGGCGTGTCGGTGACGCGCGTAAAACTGCCTTCGGCGAGATTGACGAAGGAGACGCTCGTGCCGCTCGACAGATTCACGTTGGCAACGGCCGGAATCAAATACAGAAAAATCTCTTGATTGCCGTCGGCACGGAGCGCGGTGCGGTTCGCGTCGGTGTTGCCGTCGAAGCTCGCCGGATTCGTCGCGTTTGATGTGAAGACGATGTAGCGCCCGTCATTGCTGATCACCGGGCGGTTGTTGCTCACTTCAACGTCAATCGTTGCGGGATCAACGCCGGGCGTCGGGGTCGGGCTAGGACTCGGACTTGGGCTGGGAGTCGGCGTGGGCGTCGGTGTCGGGGTTGCGCCGGGAATTCTGAGTGCGCTCTGCGTGTCGGTGATCTGGAAAATCTGTCGCTGGGCGTAATCGAAAAGAAAGATTTCGCGGTTGAGGTCGGCGTTGCGCGGGTTGACGGTGGCGATGTTGCCCGTTGACTCGATAACGACGAAACGCCCGTTGCCGCTTATGTCGCCGACAAAGGATTCGCCGGACGAAGAACTGATCTGCGTAATGACGGGATCAGCGATTGA
>JACCYN010000175.1 GCA_013696465.1 Pyrinomonadaceae bacterium | reverse complement strand
CGCCGCAGCTTCCAACCCTGCTTTGAAGCCACCCAAATCGTCGCCGCCCAACTCGGCACGGACGCCGTAGCAATAGGAGCGGCGATGCTCGCGCGCGACGCTGCAATTGTTACTGGTTAATTTTATTGGTTAAAAGCGCGATTTTCAGTTATGTAGAATTAAATGCGGGTATCAGTACACAGAATTTATTTATTAGACGTTGAAATAGCCTTTGATAAATTCGTTAAAGAGTTTGGCGGTGAACTTGTCAGCGAATTAATTCTCAAGAGTCCAGACTTTGATAATGCAGATTATCTTTTCAGGAAAGATAACATTGTAGCTGAACTGAAATGTCTCAAGAAGAATCAATATGGTAGTGAGGGCATCAAAAAGAAATTTATCAAGATACATGATAAGTGGTTACAGGAAGGACTTGTTACCTCATCACAAATTGATACCAGAGCGATAGACTGGACTAGCCTTCCAAGAAGATGTCAAAACGATTTATTCAAACTCATTGCGGAACCTATTAAAACCCATGTTGCTAAAGCTAATAGCCAAATAAAATTAACTAAGCAGCACCTTGGTTTGCTTAATGCTAAAGGCTTATTACTACTCGTTAATGATGGGAACTACATCTTAGAACACAATTATGTGCTATATGCTCTTGGCAGACTTTTGAAAACTACTTACACAAGTATAGATAAACTTGTTTATTTTACGGTTAATGTTAAGTCAATGGCATCAGATGATTCAAATATTACAGTTTGGATTCCTGCCCGTAGTAGAGAGGAAGTAAATGAAATTCATGATGATTTCTTGGAATCACTTCGGAAGGGCTGGATGTCGTTTGTAGAACGAGAAACAGGAGAGAAGATTCGTCAGTATGAAATAGAAAGTGACGAAGATGTGGATGATATAAGATTGATCAGGTAAGGCTGCTATATAGAGCGTATGGCTTCGCACCTATTTTATTACTAGGAGACATCATGACACAAACTTTTACAGCTCTTATTCAGCGTGAAGGCGATGGCTTCGTCGCCCTCTGTTCTGAATTAGACGTTGCAAGTCAAGGCCACACAATTGAAGAAGCGCGACGTAATCTGATCGAAGCTGTCGAAGTATTCTTCGAGTCTGCCGATTCTTCTGAGATTACAGATCGTTTAAGCAAACAGATATATATTGCGCCATCCGTAACAAGCTGGTAACGAGCTATTCCATACTCTAAAAGATGGGCGGGCGCGTGCGGTTTCGCGCCCGTTTTGCTATGTTATGAGCGCAGAAGTTATTGAAACTACATGAATCCAGAACGCATTAGAAATTTCTCGATCATCGCGCACATTGATCACGGCAAATCTACGCTCGCCGACCGACTGCTTCAATTAACCGGCGCGGTCGCCGAGCGCGAGATGGAAAACCAAGTTCTTGACAACATGGACTTGGAGCGCGAGCGCGGCATCACGATCAAGTCTCACGCCGTTCGTCTTGATTACAAAGCGCGGGACGGCGAAAGCTATGTCCTTAATCTGATTGACACGCCCGGCCACGTTGATTTCTCTTACGAAGTTTCGCGCTCGCTCTCCGCCTGCGAGGGTGCGCTCCTCGTCGTTGATGCTTCGCAAGGAGTCGAGGCGCAGACGCTGGCGAACACTTATCTCGCCATTGACAACAATCTCGAACTCATCCCCGTCATCAACAAGATCGATCTGCCCGGCGCAGAACCCGAAAAGGCGCTTGAGCAGATCGAGCGGGTGATCGGGCTTGACACAGCGAACGCCGTGTTGACGAGCGCGAAAACAGGACTCGGTGTCCCTGAGGTTTTGGAAGCAATCGTGCGCGATGTCCCCTCCCCGAAGGGTGATCCAAGCGCGCCGCTCATGGCTCTCATCTTCGATTCGTGGTACGACGCTTATCGCGGCGTGATCGTGCTCTTCCGCGTGATTGACGGCTCGATTACGACGGGGATGAAGATTCGTTTCTTCAACACGGGGCGCGATTATCAGGTGGAAAACCTGGGCGTTAACCGCCCGCGCCCGACGCCGATTGATCGTCTCTCGGTCGGCGAAGTCGGATTCCTGACAGCTTCAATCAAGACGGTTGCCGACGTGCAAATCGGCGACACGATTACAGAGGCCGCACGCCCGACCACAGAGCCATTTCCCGGCTTTCAAGAGATCAAGCCGATGGTCTTCGCCGGACTCTATCCCATCGAAGCAAATCAGTACGAAGAACTGCGCGACGCGCTCGACAAATTGCGCCTCAACGATGCTTCCTTTTTCTACGAACCTGAAAGCTCGACCGCGCTCGGCTTCGGTTTTCGTTGCGGCTTCCTCGGACTTCTCCACATGGAGATCGTGCAAGAACGTCTGGAGCGCGAGTTTAATTTAGATTTGATCACGACCGCGCCCGGCGTGCGCTACCGCGTGACGCGGACGGACGGCGAAGTGGTGGAAGTTGATTCGCCCGCGAAGATGCCTGACCCCGTGCATATTGACAAGATCGAAGAGCCGATCATCCGCGCGACGATTCTCTCGTCGGACGATTATCTCGGCGGCATCCTTCCTTTGCTTGAAGAAAAGCGCGGCGTGCAAAAAGGCTTCGAGTACATCAGCGACAATCGCGTGATGCTGACATATGAATTGCCCTTAAACGAGATCGTTTTAGATTTCTACGACCGTCTCAAATCCGTCTCGCGCGGCTACGCTTCGCTAGATTATTCGTTCGCCGGATTCTGGGAAAGCGATCTCGTGAAGCTGGATATTCTTGTCGCGGGCGAACCCGTTGACGCGCTATCGCTCATCCTCCATCGCGCGACATCGCAGGCGCGCGGTCGTACACTCGCCGAGAAGATGCGCCAACTCATCCCGCGCCAACTTTTTGAAGTGCCGATTCAAGCCGCCATCGGCGGCAAAATCATCGCGCGCGAATCCGTCAAAGCGATGGGCAAAAACGTGATCGCCAAGTGCTACGGCGGCGACATCTCACGCAAGCGCAAACTCCTTGAGAAGCAGAAAGAAGGCAAGAAGCGCATGAAGCGCGTCGGGCGCGTCGAGATTCCGCAGGAAGCTTTCCTTGCGGTGCTGAAGGTGAACGATTAACGGGGAAAAATCTTAATGAGCACAGCAACAACAAAGTTGATGACGGCGGACGAGTTATTTGAATTGCCGGATGACAATTTTCGCTATGACCTTGTGAAGGGAGAACTCAGACGCATGTCACCGGCAGGAAGCGAACACGGCGCAATCATTATCAACTTTTCTTTGCTAATCGCACAGCATGTGAAGGCGTATAAACTCGGCATTGTTTTCGGCGCAGAGACGGGCTTCAAACTTGAAAGCGATCCCGACACTGTACGTGCGCCCGACATCGCATTTGTGAGGCGCGAGCGCGTGCCTGCTAGCGGAGTGCCGAGGGGCTTTTGGCAGGGCGCGCCCGACTTGGCGGTTGAAGTCGTCAGCCCAAGCGATAAACTTTATGAGATTGACGAAAAGATCGATGATTATTTGGCGGCGGGTGTCTCGCTTGTATGGGTCGTGTATCCGAAGAAGCGAAGCGTTACAGTTTATAGTCCGGGTGGCGAACCCCGTGTGTTGACTGTGGAAGACACGATTGATGCGGGCGAGGTCATCACGGGTTTGCAGTGCCGCGTCGCTGAGATTTTCGAGTTGTCATAAACATTGCGGGTGCTCCGACTCATTTCACTGCTCACGAATAACTTGTAACGATTAACCATGCACGTTACGCGCGTTGAATTAGAGAATATCAAAGCTTACGAGCACGCCGAATTTACTTTCGCGCCGGGCACAACCGCCATCGTCGGCGAGAACGGCGCGGGCAAGACGACGATCCTCGAAGCTGTCGCGTGGGCGCTCTTCGACACGCTCGAATACAGCAAAGATGATTTCCTCAGACGCGGGGCAAAGAAGGGCACGGTGCGCGTCACGTTTGAGAGCGACACAGACGGGCGTCAGTACACTGTGCATCGTGATACGGGAAACAATTATTACATCCACGACACCGCGCGCAACCAACGTCTCGCCGAGAAAAAAGTGGACGTGGCGAATTGGCTGCGCGTGCTCTTCGGCGTCGAACCGGGCACGGATTTGAAGACGCTTTTCCGCCACGCCGTCGGCGTCCCGCAAGGATTATTTACGGCTGATTTTCTTCAGAAGCCGGGCGAGCGCAAAGCCGCGTTCGACCGTTTGCTGAAAGTCGAGGAATACCGCGAAGGGGCGCAGCGTCTGCTCGATACGGTTAACCTGATCAAAGAGCGCATCGCGGAAGTTAAAGCTT
The DNA here is from genome assembly GCA_013696465.1 of Pyrinomonadaceae bacterium. Classification (GTDB taxonomy): domain Bacteria; phylum Acidobacteriota; class Blastocatellia; order Pyrinomonadales; family Pyrinomonadaceae; genus JACCYN01. The sequence continues at coordinate 455 of JACCYN010000175.1, read as the reverse complement.
GCATCGCGCGCCACGAAGGTCAACTTGTGCGCTACGATGAACTCGTCGGGCGACGCGATGCGGCGCAAGCTACCATCAAAGAACTGAGCGAACTGCTCGAAGGTCTTGGGCGCGACGCGGAGGAGCACGCGTGTGCGGTTGAGCGTTTAACGGCCGCCGCCGAAGCGGTTAATCGCACCGGCATGACGGCCGAACGCCTCGCCGTCGAAAGCGACGCGATGCGGCGTCGCCTTGAAAACGCCCGCACTGAACTCGCCGCCTCCGAAGAAGCGCACGCGCGCGTCGTGGCGACGGAAGAGGATCATCGTCTGCACCTCGAAGCGACGAGCGACTTGCAACTCCTCGAAACGGAGCGGGCGGAGCGCGAAAACCTGCGCCGTGAAGCGGAGGCGATTGCGCGCCGCACCGTCCTTGCCGAAAGCGAACTGGGGCGGACGGAAGAAGGGCTTGAGTCA
>JACCYN010000138.1 GCA_013696465.1 Pyrinomonadaceae bacterium | reverse complement strand
ATGAGCCGAGCAGGGCTCGAACCTGCGACCCGCTGGTTAAGAGCCAGCTGCTCTACCAACTGAGCTATCGGCCCATTGGCGGAAAATCTAACTGTTCACTTCACCTCTGTCAAGATGCGGGAGCATGTTGGTAAATCAACTTGGTTTCAAATTCGCGCGCCCTCCGATCATCCGCGCGGCAGCATCCCGGCTAACTCCTCAAACGAATCGTGCACGGCGGAGTAGGATGTTTTCAATTGCTCGTCAGTACCGTTACGCGCGTCGCGCCGGAAATTCGCTAAAGCTTTGGCAAACTCTTTCTGCTTGTTCTTAAACATCACCGCGTCACTCGCTCCGCGCGGCACAGACATCTTTGTGATCGGTCTGCCGAGATTAACGAGTTCGGCGGCTCTGGCGCGAATCGTTTTGAAATCGCCTTTTGGAAGAGCCTCGTGCTCCAACGGATGAAGAACGTCGTGGAAACGATCAAAGGCACGGACGCCTAACGCATGATGTTGCGCTCCGCCGTGCTGCTGCTGTTGCGCGGACGACGAATGTGAACCGTGTCCTTGTTGTGCAGCGAGCGAAGCGGGAACGATCAGCGCACAGCAAATTAGAACGGGTAAAGCTGCCAAGCGTTTCATTAAATTCTCATTACCTTTCTTAAAATATTTACCGAGTCGTTAACTCAGACGGGAGTTGCTTGTCAACGCGCGGACGAACGGTGAGATTGGCGATCTCCGTCGCCGTCATAAAGATCGTGCGCGCAATCGTCTGCATCTTTTCGTAATCAATCTTGTCGGGCGAGTCCGACGGGCGGTGATAATCTTCGTGCACGCCACTGAAGTAGAAGATGATCGGCACGCCTTTACGCGCGTAATGATAATGATCGCTGCGGAAGAAGAAGCGGTTGGGATCGCTCGGATCGTCATACTTGTAGTTGAAGTTTACATTCAGATACGAAGCGTTGATTCGTTCGCTCAAAAGCCCAAGGTCGGTGCTCATCATTTTCGAGCCGATCACATAAACTTCATTCGCGCCGCTCAAATCGCGGTTGCGCGGGTTGGTATCGTCCTCTTTTTTGCTGCGCCCGATCATGTCAATGTTGAGTTGCGCGACGACTTGCGCGAGCGGCACGGTCGGGTTTTCCACGAAGTAGCGCGAACCCCACAAGCCTTTTTCCTCGCCGCTGTGCCAGACGAAAAGAATCGAACGCTTCGGGCGCGGGCCCCGCGCGAGCGCCTCGGCAATGGCGAGCACGCCCACCGTGCCTGAACCGTCGTCATCCGCGCCGTTGTAGATCGAGTCGCCGTTGACGGCCGTGCCCGTGCCGACGTGATCGTAGTGCGCGCCGATAGCAACGTACTCGTTCTTTAACACGCGGTCGCTGCCTTCAAGCACGCCGACGACGTTTTGCGTTGTGCTCTTTTCGGAAGTCACGGCGGTGGTGAAACTGATGCGTTTGGCGGGGGTGAGATCGAATGCTGTGCTCGCCGCGCCCGTGCCGCTTTGACTGAAAACCTGCTCGCCGCTCATGCGTTCGCCAGTCATCAAGGCGTCAAGCATTTTCTGTGAAGGGATGAGCGTCGGGATGCGCGCGTCGCTTGTGTCCATGAAGGCTTCGACTTGAAGCGTGCCGCGCGTGAGCGCGCTGCGCCGTGCCTGCCAATACTGATCGTAGTCGCGCGTGCGCGGAATGAGGACGATGCCACGCGCACCGTGTCGCCGGGCGTAGCCGCCGAAGTCGTCCCACGCTTCGCCTTGCTTGCCTTTGAGATCGTCGGGCGTCACCCCGTCGGGGCGCGCGCCGCCTGCGACGACCATAATCTTGTCGCGCACGTCAACGCCTTGGTAAGCGTCAATCCCTTTTGATTTCACAAACCAGCCGTGACCGACATAGACGAGCGGCCCTTCGGCGGAGCCGCCTGACAACGCCGGAAGAAAATCATCGCCGAACTTGTAAGTTTGACCGCCTATCTCGGCGCGCGATTGCGCTTCGTCAGCGCGGAGGCGGAGCAGATTGTATTTCTGAAAGTATGTGCCATTGTCGCCTGCCGGTTTGATGCCGCGACGCTTGAGTTTGTCGGCGATGAAGCGCGCCGTCGCGTCGAGTCCCGGTGACGGCGTGTCGCGTCCCTGCATTTCGTCGGAAGCGACGTAATATAGATATTCCTTTAATTGTTCGGCGGTAATCCTATCTGCCGCGCGGCGAACGGCGGACGATTTAGTTTTACTTGCGGGCTGGTTGTTTTGACGCTGCTGTGCGCTGACCGTCGAGAACGGCAACGCGAGCGCGAACATGAGCGCCAGATTAATAAACCTCGATCTTCGCATCAAGCCTCCACAGATTTGCATCTTCGTTTGAACTTGCACAATGAACATGTGCGGTATTTTTATGATGATAACTTAATACGTGCGGGTTTGCTTGCACGCTCCGGCGAAAGTTTATTCCGCACAGGGGCGCAGGCGGCATCGAGGTGGAGAATGTTTAACTGATCAGTGTCGCAGGCTCAGAAAACTTTTTCCAATAACAGACAAGCCGGGAAGCGTAAACATCCCGGCTCGTCTATAAATTCACCTGCTATTTACTGCGATTTGATGAACGAATGATCAGGCGCCTGCCTTGCGGCTCATCGCTTTTTGCAACAAGGTCGGCATGTTCTGCTCAAGCTTTTGCGCCGTGGATTCCTCTTGCTGCAAATTTTGCGTGAGAAGCTGGACGACCTGCGGTTTATTCATCCCTTGTGCCGCCGCGACTAAACCACGATAGCCCGCAATCTCGTAGTGCTCAACTTTCGCACACGAGCCGACGATTGCTAAATCCAACAAAGCCGGATTGTCGGCCGTCTCTTTCGTCAACTCCTGTCCTTCGCTGACGATTCCGGCCGCGCCCTTGCACTTCACGCGCTCGGCCGATTCGTCAAGAGCCTCGAAAACGCTTTCCAGATTCTCGATCTGACCTTCGGTTTGGGTGATGTGCTCGTCGAGCATCGTCTTCACCGTGTCCGAAGTCGCTTGCGGACGCATCTGTTCCATTGCCTTCAAGAATTGATGCTCGGCATCATACATATCGCCGAGTCCGTGCAGGAATTTCTCTTCTAAAGTTTTGATCGCCATTTTCTCTTTGCTCCCTTTTTGGATTGTTACCGAATATAATGAAAATGAAACGCCGGAGTTACAACCTCTTCGTCGCAATCCTAGCATTTCAACTTCGTATCTTCTTTAAGGGAATCGTTAGCAACGCACATGCCAAATCGCTAATCGAATTTACCCGCCGTTTCGCGCTCGTTGAGGTGAGTCGAAGCTTTCGGAATGTACTATTCGGGTGCTCGGTTTCCGTCGCTTTGTACCAGTTCGGAGACGTTATTATTTTCGCGTTTGAGAGATTGAAGAAAGGAAAGTACCCGCGGCAGGGGTCGAACCTGCGGCCTTTCGCTCCGGAGGCGAACGCTCTAATCCACTGAGCTACGCGGGCATTAAGGAGAACAAAAAAACTTGAGAGGCATAGTTTAGTCCGATACTCAATTACCGTCAATTCACCTTTAACAGACCTTCTTGAAGTGTAGTAAGGTGAGTTTGGCGATTGTGAGTTTGACGGCATATCACTCGTTCAGGAAAATGGAAATACGAACAGCTTTAATGACGAAGAATGAGATGTTCGCTTTTGTGAGCATGAGGATCACGGACGAAGGGGCGTCCATCGTGACGGTTGACCCGCGACAGGAGCAGCCGCTCGTGAAAACTTATGAGCCGTGGCTTGTCGTCGGCGAGTTTAGGAAAGTCTTGAGGTTGAGTGTGCGCAACGGCTGGCGCATCGTCTACGATGGGCAGCCGCTGTGGGGGTGAGCGAAGTTAAGACAACCGGAATGGTTATCTTAGTTCAGAGGGCGCGGGCAAAAACTGTTGCTAACGCTCGCTCGCGCGGAGCGAAGCGCCCGCCTGCCGTTGGCTTTGAAAATGCTTGCTCAAGATGCGGTAGTAGCAGGCGAAGCACATGCCCTGTGAGTCTTCCCAGTCGTCGCGTCTGACGACTACGCCGCACCAAGCGCAGACAACCTTGAAGTTGAGTTTCACCTTCGTCCATTTCTCCATCGAATTAACTCCATCGAAAAGGAATTGATCTCGAAGCGCGCAATTTTATTTTCAACTCTGCGTATTACCGGAAGGTAACGCTGAATTGAAATGATTGTGAACTTTGCGCGAGGGTTCAAGGAGAAGATAATTTACACTTTATGAAGATCGTCAATCGCCTAAACGCAAACGTAATCAACACGCTGCACGGCTCGGAGATTCGCCCGCTCGTTGATCGCACGACATCGGAAGCGGAACTGTGCAGCTTGGCGGAAGAGACGCTGCCTGCGGGTCGCGCCGTCACGCGCCATTATCACCTTAAGACCGAAGAGATTTACTACATCTTGCGCGGGGAGGGGCAGATGACTATCGGAGATGAAACGCGCGAAGTTGCGGCGGGCGACGCAGTTTTTATTCCGCGCGGAGAAACGCATACGCTCTCGAACACGGGCGCGGAACCGATGACGATCCTGCTCGTGTGCGGCCCTGCTCACTCGCCGGAAGACACTTACTTTAAGGAGTAAGAATCTATTCTTTGATCAGGTTCGGATCGGCGAACGGCGAAAAGTTTTTCTGCGCCCGAAGCGCGTTACGCGGATAGATTTTAACATGCGTCGAGGAGTCAAGCACGGCGATGAATTCCGCGACGCTCGCAAATCTTCGCTCCGGCTCGCGCGCAAGGCAGCGCCGGATGATCTCCTGCAGCTTGCGGGAAACTCTTTGGCGACTGCTTTTCAGTTCCGGCGCGTCTTCGATCAACTGCGGGTAGCGTAAGTCGAGCGGCGCATCTCTGTTGTGTCTTTCTTCGCTCGTGCGAAAGGGACGCGCGCCTGCGATCAATTCAAAGAGCAGGATGCCGAGTCCGTAAACGTCCGTCTGCGGTGTAAGGGGTTCGCGCGTGATCTGTTCGGGCGCAAGATACTGCGGCGTGCCGGAGCGATCCGGCGGGCGGCGCGCGCCCTTCCACCGCCACACCACGCCGAAGTCGAGCAGCACGGGTCGCCCGCCGCGCAGCATAATGTTTGATGGCTTCAGATCGCGGTGGATAAAGCCGCGCTCGTTAGCGAAATGAACGGCCGCCCCGACGTGCTGCACGATCCGCACAGCCGCATCAGGGGCGAACGATTGCTCCTCGTTGAGCGCGTCGCGCAGTGTTTGCTCGCCGACGTGTTCGAGCAGCAGGTAGGGAAGCCTGTCACGGTTGTTAAACTCGATGAGCCGCACGATGCCGGGGTGCTGAAGGCGGGCGAGCGCCGTGCCTTCGTCGCGCAACATACGACGCCATTTGCGATCACTCGCGTCTTCCGGTCGCAGGCGTTTGCAGACGAGCGGCGTTCGCAAGACGTGATGCCAGACGGCGAAAACGTCGGCGCACATGCCGCGCGCGATGCGGTAGGCGACGGTGAAATCGTTGATGCGCGTGCCGGGCGGAACGGAATCGAAAGAGTGAGCGTTATTCACGAAGATAAAGATACAAAAAGCAACCGGGCAAAGAAAGAGCGTGCGATATTCGGTAAACGAAATGTTCGCACGCTCTTCAACTCTTTTCGCCCGTGCTTCGACAAAAATCAAAAACGAAGTGAGTGAAAAACTTGAATCTTGCCGCCGCCTAAAGTTTGTCGCCGAATGTATCTTTGTCGGTCGGTTCGCTCGATTGATCCATGCCTTGCCCGGTTGATTTGCCGCGCCCAGCCGGATTGCCCATGCCCTGACCGCTTCCGCCGCCAGTGGTCTGCCCCATCTGATCGGCGTTTGAGCCCATTTGACCTGTGCCTTGTCCGGCCATGCCTTCCTGCGTGGTGCGTTCGCCGGTTCTCGGCGGATGACCGTCGCCCGTCGTTGAATACTCTTCCGGTTTGCCCGTTTGATTCTTCGGGAAGCCGCCTTGACTGTTCTTCTGTTCTGACATGATGCTCGTCTCCTCCTTGAGTCAGTCCTGATTTGTACGGGATGCGTGCATTACTGCAAGCGATTTAGCGTTGTGCGTAAACGAGTGCAAAACTTGTGCCCGCGAAAAGAAGCGACCTAGCACCGTTTCGATCTTTGAACGAATGCGACCACAACACTAGCAGTCATGCCACATGAAATTTCACCGACAGTCTCATTGTTTGCTCGAAATTTCCTCAGCACGTAAACTGTCAAACAACTTTAAGGTTGCTTAACGCTTCGGGAACAGCGCCCTTCATAACATCGACATGACGGAAAAAACATATTTTTTGCAAGTTGTAGATTTTCTTCATCTTGAATCCGACGCAATCAGAGGAACGGCGGCACGTCTCGATCAAAAACAGGTTGAGCGCGCCGTTGAAATTCTGGGAGCTTGTTTAGGCAAGATCGTGTTTCTCGGCGTCGGCAAGTCCGGTCTTGTTGCGGCGAAGATCGCGGCGACGATGACGAGCGCCGGAACCCCCGCCATCAATCTGCACCCGTCGGATGCGCTACACGGCGGCTTAGGCGTCGTGATGCCGGAAGACGTTGTAATCGCCATTAGCAACAGCGGCGAAACCGACGAGATCATTCAACTGCTGCCCGCCTTAAAGCATCGCCGCGTTCCCATTATCGCCATCATCGGAAACTTGCGCTCGACCTTGGGGCGCGAAGCGGACGCTGTGCTCGACGCATCGGTTGACCGCGAAGCCTGCCCGCTCAATCTCGCGCCGACGGCGAGCACCACCGTTGCGTTGGCAATCGGCGACGCGCTAGCGATGACCTTAATGGCGGTGAAGAATTTAACCACGCAAGATTTCGCCATCAACCATCCGGCCGGGCGGATCGGCAAACGCCTCACCCTGCGCGTCGGCGACCTGATGCACGGAGGAACATATAATCCGATGATCTCTTCGCAGACGACTTTGATCGAAACGCTGCGCGCGATCAGTCGCGGCGGACTCGGCGCGACGAACGTCGTTGACGAAGCCGGGCGTCTCGTCGGCATCATCACTGACGGCGACGTGCGCCGCGCCATCGAGCGCGTCGGCGCGAACGATCTCTCGATGCTCGGAAGCGATGCGATCATGACGCGCGATCCAATCGTCGCCACGCCCGACTTGCTCGCCTACGACGCCTTGCGGCTCATGGAAGACCGCCCGTCGCAAATCTCCGTCTTGCCCGTCGTTGACGAGGCGGGGCATTGCATCGGACTAATTCGTTTACACGACATCGTTCGGAGCGGTTTATAAGCAACACTTACGAGAAAGCAAACACAATGATTCATCACGCGCAACATAATGTAAATCGTAAGCGACGCGATCCGCGTAGGGGCAGAAGCTCACTCCCTGTGCCGCGCGGTTGCCAAGTAAGCGGGCAGAGGACTTGTCCCTTGCCCCTACAGTTGCTTTGCTTATACATGCGCATCAGAGCGTCTTTTGTTGTGGCAAGCTTTTTGGTGTTTCTTTTGCCTTTGACGCTTGCCGCGCAGGAAGCGAATCGTGAGCGGCAAGGGGCTGCGCGTCCCGTCGGCGAAACCGTTGTCACATTGAGCGAAGATTTTCTCAACTCGATGCTCGATCAAATCTTTGCGCTCGGCGCAACTCCTTCCTATCCGCTTAAGCTCGCGCAGGATGCCGACGACGATACAAACGCCCGCCCGCCGTCGCAGGCAAAATCGCTCGCAGCTTCCGGCACGCAGGCCTCGTGTCGCAGCGAAATCAGATTGGCGCGCGAATCCGGCGGCGTGCGCACACAGGTGCGATTTGCAGGTAACCGCATCGTCGCGCCCGTCGCCTTTCAAGGT
>JACCYN010000126.1 GCA_013696465.1 Pyrinomonadaceae bacterium | reverse complement strand
GTATTCCTCTCCTCATAAACCGAAAATTTGTTTTAATGACTGAGCTTCTTTATGCGCTCTACCTCGCCAATCGACCTTCCACTTTTGACAAGACCTTCTGACCATGCAATGGCTCACCCACGAACTTACTTGATCCGCTTAAGAGGAAATTACAATGAACAAAACCAGTGTAATTATGCTCACACTAATTATTACAGCGTTAGTGTTCAGTTTCGCTCCCATAAAGTCGACCGCGCAGAATAAACTCAGCGCCCAAGAGCTAATCACCAAACACTTGGAATCAATCGGCTCTGCCGAGGCTCGCGCGAAAACTAAGAGCCGTATTATTATTGGCAGTAACGCCGCTACTTTTCGTGGGCGCTCAACCGGGGCTGCTAACGGCGGAGCTGTTCTCGCTTCGACAAACAATAACAACTTGCTCGTGATGAGATTTCCCTCTCCTGATTATCGGATTGAAGCCGCTGGTTTCGACGGTAAGGATTTCACTGTCAGCTATGTGCAACCCGGCTCGCGCACAACGTTCGGAAACTTCCTCCTGCGGCACGATTCTGTCTTCAAGCAGGGGCTTTTAGGTGGCGTCCTCTCATCGGCATGGCCGCTCCTAGATATGACGACCACAGACGCAAAGTTAGATTATGAAGGCGCGGAGAAGATCGGGGACAGGCAAGTTCACAGGCTCAGGTTTCTGCCGCGTAAGGGCTCCGATTTGCGGATTACCCTATTCCTCGATGCCGAAACCTTCCAACACTTGCGCACGCAGTATGAGCAAACCTTAGCGGCGAGCATCGGAAGCAATATTGATAATTCCTCGCGCCAAAATGAGACGCGCTTCAGAATGGTGGAAAATTTTTCCGAGTTCAAGAAGGAAGGCGGATTAACCTTACCGCACGTTTATACTATACAGTTGTCTGTCACAGGCAACGCCGGCACGACGATCAGCGAGTGGAAGATGAATCTTACCGAGTTTAGCTTCAATCGCCCGATTGATGCCAAGAGCTTTAACGTAAGCACGTATTAAACTTTCAGAAGTTCTGAAAATACACATCCAGCCGAAAATTGCTTAATTCTTGAGGTTGATTATGTCGTATCGCAGACACGCCGCGCTGTTATGCTCTATAGCTTTGCTGATCGTCCCTTTATTTACGGCGCTCGCCGCTTATGCAGGGGGTCAGATCACAGGCACCGTTACCGATCCGAAGGGAGCAGTGATCAATGGCGCAGCGATAACGGTTATTGACGCGGTGAGCAGTCAGTCCTTCACAACTGTGACTGACAAAGATGGTCGCTACAAAGTTGAGGGGCTACCGCCGGGCGGTTACAACGTGACTATTTCGGCGCAAGGCTTCGGTGATGTGCGTCGAGAAAACATCCGAGTCGAAGAAGGTGCGACGGTGACTTTCGACGCGCGCCTTGAAGTAGCGGCGTTCAACGCCGGGGAAGTGACAGTCACCTCCGGCACGAGGGTCTCGCGCGCCAACACCGATCCGCTCTACCGCCAACTCCGGCAGCAGGCAGGGAATCAATCGGACTTTAGTCAGGTCGCCAGCGTCAATAACCTTGTGCTTAAGCGTGATGGCGCGACTTTCTCGCTCCGCAGTGGCGAGCTTTACTTTCTCGCTCCCGTCGAAGGGCGCGCAACGGGCGCCGTCTTCTTCGGTGATGGCGAAGTAACGCTCACGCCCCCCGTCGAAAACGAAAAGCGCAGCCTTCGTATTTTCACCGGAGAGCTAATGTTGCGGGAACAGTTTACGCAGCTCGTAATGCGCTTTTCGGATCAAACGCTTGACGAAGTCAAAAAGTCTCCGAATGTTTCGATGACGGGAAGTGGAGCGCAAGCCAGTCATGCGCGCGACGTTTATCGCGACAACCAATACCTGATGCGCAAGCGGTTGCGCTTTAAGAATCTCGAACTGAGAACGCTCGCCGATCTTTACGCGCCGCAACGCCCCGGCTTCTTTATGGCATTCATCCAAGGCCGCCGCTACAGCAAATTAGCCTACACTTTTGATCCGCTGGGCATCCCCGAAGTCTCGCCCGAAGAGGTCGCCTTACTAAGTTATGGGGACTCCGATGGCGGCATCTGGACAGCATTTCACTCAGAAGCAAGTTACAGCAATAACACAGCGAACAGTCGAAAAGATCACCGCCTGTTCGACATTACGCGACACGAAATCGAAACCGTTATTCGCGGAACGCAGATGACAGCTTCTGACCGCGTTACCTTCCGCGCGCTCAAGCCCGGCGTGCGCGTGTTGCCGTTCGATCTCTATCGCTCTCTGCGCGTTAATCGCGTGCAGGATGAAGCGGGACGCGATCTGGATTTCGTGCAGGAGAATAAAGACGAGGATGCTGATTTCGGCGTTGTGCTACCTCAAGCATTGGAAGTTGGCAAAACGTATAAGTTAGTGGTGGAGTATGCTGGCGGCGACGCTCTGCGCGATTCGGGCGGCGGCAACTTCATCCTCCTTCCGTCCGCACGAGCATCGTGGTATCCAAACAATGGCGGCACGCAGTTCGGTGACCGCGCCAGATTTGACATAACTTTTCGCTACCCGAAGAGCAACATGCTGATCAGCGTCGGTGCCCCGGCCGCGCCCGACGTGCAGGAAGGTGACGCTCGTGTGTCGCGGTGGTCAAGCGGCGACGTAGAACTAGCAGTTGCGGGCTTCAATTACGGCAGGTTCAAGAAAAAAGAACAACTCGATAAAGATACAGGTTACAACATTGAATTTTACGCCAATGAGGAAGTGCCAGACGAACTGAAAGCATACCAGTTAGCCATAGAGCAAGCCGAAAGTAGCGGCGTCGGGACAAACACGACGCTCGGCTCGGTTTCGACCTCGAAGATGGGTGCGGCCGCCATTACCGACGCGCAAAACTCAATGCGCATCTACAATGCTTTCTTCGGCAAGCTGCCTTACTCGCGAGTGGCGATGTCGCAACAGCCCGCCGCCAACTTCGGGCAGGCATGGCCGACACTAGTTTTCATGCCCTATACGGCGTTCATCAACGCCACGCAGCGAAGGCAGATGTTCGGCTCAGGCGGCAGCACGAGCAGCTTTTGGCGGTACGTCGGCCCGCACGAAGTTGCACATCAGTGGTGGGGGCACATCATCGGCTGGACGAGTTACCGCGATCAGTGGATGAGCGAGGGCTTTGCCGAATTTTCCACTTCGCTCTACGCACAATACGTCCGACGCGACCCGAAAGAGTTTACGGATTTTTGGGAAGAGCAACGCAAAGAAATCATCGAGGCGTCGCCGCTTACGCGCGGGCGCCGTCCCTACACCGTCGGCCCCATCACGCAGGGCTACCGCCTGAGCAGCGCGAAAACCGGCGGCGCCTACCGCGTGGTCTACCCCAAAGGTGCATATATCCTTCACATGCTTCGCATGATGATGTACGACCCGCAGCAGGGCGGCGACAAGCGATTCAAGGCGATGATGCAAGACTTCGTGCAAAGCAATTTCAACCGCGACGTCTC
>JACCYN010000095.1 GCA_013696465.1 Pyrinomonadaceae bacterium | reverse complement strand
TTTCAAAGCGACGTGCTTATTACTCTGCGCTCATTAAGTTATTCGCCGCCAACCAATGCCCGCCGTCAACGACCAGCACTGCGCCGTTGATGAAACTTGCCGCGTCGGAACAGAGAAAGACAGCCGATTGTGCAATGTCGTTGATGCGGCCTAAGCGGTTGAGCGGAATGCGGCGTTGAAGTTTGTCGCGCACGGGCGCGGGGACGAGGCGCGCGAAGCCTTCTGTGTCGGCGATGGGGCCGGGCGCGATGGCGTTGGTGCGAATCCCGTAGCGTCCCCATTCGACGGCCAAGCCGCGCGTCAAAGTGTCAACTCCGGCTTTCGCCGCCGAAGCGTGGAGTTGCAGGGGCGTGCCTAAGAGTTGCAGCGTGGCGCTAATGTTTAAGATGCAACCGCCTTCCCTTTTCAAATGCTCAAATGCCGCGCGGCAAACATTGAATGTGCCTTTGAGATCAATATCAATGACCGTGCCGAAGCCGTTAGGCGAGAGTTCCTCCGCCGGGCACAAGAAATTTCCCGCCGCGCCGTTTACCACAATGTCCAGCTTGCCGAAACGCTCGATTGTCTCGTTTAACGCCCGCTCGATCTCTTCAGGATGTCGCACATCGGCCGCCGTCGCCAACGCTTCGCCGCCATCATCCATGATCGTTTTCGCCATCGGCTCCAAATGTTCCATGCGACGGCTGACGAGTGCGACACGCGCCCCCGCTTGCGCCAGTGCCCGCGCGATGCCGCCCGTGATCCCTGTGCCGCCGCCCGTGACAAACGCCGTGCGGTCGCGCAGCAATCCCGGCGCGAAAGTGTTTTCGATCATTCTCCGCCCGCTCCCTTTCTTAACCTACTCGCAGAGCTTCTTCCAACGTGAAACGCCCCTCGTAAATCGCCTTGCCGATGACCACGCTATCAACGCCGCAAGCCTGCGCGTCGCGCCGCAAGCCGACGATGTCCGCGAGCGCCGAGACGCCGCCCGAAGCCGTCACGCGCAAACCTGATTCGCGTGCGATCATGCACGTTTGCTCGGTGTTGACGCCTTCGAGCGTGCCGTCGCGCTGCACGTCGGTGTAGACGATGCGATCAACTCCGGTGTCGGCGACGCGGCGCGCGAGTTCGACCGCAGAGATTTTCGCCTGCCTTTCCCAGCCGCGCGTGACGGCCTGCCCGTTGCGTGCGTCAATGCCGACGGCGATGCGGAAGCCGAAAAGCTGTACGAAGGTTTCTAAAGTGTCGGGTTGTTCGGCGGCGAGCGTGGCGAGCACGACTTGCGCCGCGCCGTATTCGATCATCTGCTGCACGTCCGTGATTGAACGCAGGCCACCGCCGAATTGCACGGGCACTTCGACGTTGCGGATAATGCGCCGCACCACCTTACGGTTCGGCGATTCGCCGCCCGCAAACGCCCCGTCCAAGTCAACGACGTGGATCATGCGCGCGCCCGCCGCTTCAAATCTTTTGGCGATCTCCACGGGGTCGCCGTCGTAAACTTTAACGTCCGCCTTGCGCCCCTGCGTCAAGCGCACGCAACGCCCGTCCTTCAAATCAATCGCGGGGATAATCAGCATTTTTTAAGTGATGAGTGATGAGTGATGAGTGATAATAAGAACTACGTCTTTGTCTCATCACTCATCACTCATCACTTTATCTACGTTTTATACGGCAAAGGTGTTGGCTCTGTGCCCGGCGCGGGAACTTCGCGCCCCATGCCGCGCATGATCTGTGTGATCTCTGTTGACCATTTTTTCGCCTCCGAATTTTCGGGATCGTACTTCAGCACGCGCCGGTAATCGCCGAGCGCGACGCGGTATTGTCTGGCTTTCAGAAGCGCGTCGGCGCGGTTCATGTATGCGGCGGCGAGCGCGCGGCGCAACGCTTGATCCGTCGGCTTCCTTTTGGCTTGCGTGTCGAGTCGTTTGATCTCAAGGTCGAAGCGCGAAGTGTCAACAGGTTCGCCCATCATGCGGTCGCTCGTCGGCGCGCCTGTGTTTCCCGCCGGAGAAGTTTCTGGTGCGGAAGGAGCGCCCGAACGGCCGTTGGAATTTTGCGCCGCTCTTTCGTTAACCGCTACCACCGACTCGGACGTGGGGTTGCATCCGCCCGTTAATGACACTACGACAACACACCAACCTAAAACCCGCTTCATGTTCGTTCCCTTTTCTCGTGCTTCCTTAATTTCCCGTGATGTACGGGCGCGACTGTACGATGTAGATTTGCCCGCGCATGATCACCCATTCAACGTCTTGATCACGACCGCCGAAAATGCGCTTGAGCCTCTGCGCCGCTTGCGCAAGACGGCGCGCCGTCGCATCGGTGAGCACGGCGCGGTCGCCCGTGATCGAGACTTCGCGCACGCCGCCCTTCTCGTCGAACGTGAGCAGGCTGTCTTCTGCCGAACGAGTCAACACGCGCACTGTGTTCGACACGGGATTAAACATGATCTGCTCGGCGATCTTCTCGCCCTCGACGACGCGAATGCCAAGCCCGCGTTTCGCGCTGATGTAGACGCTGTTGCGATTCTCTTTGTCGTAAGGATCGGTTGTGATCATCACGCCCGCCGAGTCCGCGTTGATGCCTTCTTGAATGAGCACCGCCATGTAGACTTTCGAGTGATCAACTCCGGCACGTTCGCGCGCTTCATACGCCTCGAAGTTCCACAGAGACGACCAGACGTTTTTGATTCCTTCAAGCAAAGCTTCGTCCGTTCGCACATTCGGCACTGTGTTATAGAGTCCCGCGCCGTTAAAGTTTGGCAAGTCTTCCGTGTTTGACGAGCTACGCACAAAGACTCCTTTTCCCGCAAACTCCGCGCGAAAACGCCGTGTGACGGAAGAGGTAAACTCCGCGTTCAATTTCCCACCTTTGATTTTTTCGCGCATCGCGGCGAGGCGCTCGCGGCGGTAAGTCGGATCATGCACGAAGCGTTGATCGTTCATCATCTCGTAGAGAGCATCGTCGAATTTGTTCTCCTTGATGAATTGCTCATAGTGGGTGAATGGAATCGTAAACCCGTCGGGGACAAAGATGCCCGGCAGACGCGCGTTTACAATCTCGCCGAGATTCGCCGACTTCGCGCCGTAAGCCGTGACGTTGCGGGCGCGTTGTTCGCGCAAGGAGGCGAAGCGTCGGACGGCGAGATTAAAGCGCGGCGTCATGATGTCGCGGCGCGCGGCGAGCCTCGCTTGATACTCGCGCAGTTGGTTCATGTCGGCGCGGCGGATCGTATATT
>JACCYN010000093.1 GCA_013696465.1 Pyrinomonadaceae bacterium | reverse complement strand
GCTCCCTCGTCAAGCTCGCGCTCTGCGCCGTCGAGCGTCCGTATCTTTTCTCCCGCACGGGCGCGGCGCACCACGATCCGACTCTCGGAAAGTTTAACGAGATCGAAAGCGTGGAGCGGTTGCCCCTGCTCTTGCAGCACATAGTTCGTGATGTCCGTCACGTTATTGATCGCGCGCTGTCCAACCGCTTCCAGCCGTGCGACGAGCCACGCAGGTGATGGCGCGACGCGCACGCCGCAGACGACGCGCGCCGCATAACGCGGACACAAATCCGCGTCCTGCACCTCAATTGACACGAAATCTCTTGTCCGTCCTTGCAGATTTTCAAGGCGCGCATGAGGCAAACGAACCGCGCTATTCTCCAACACGGCGACTTCGCGCGCGATCCCTAAATGCGACAAACAGTCGGGACGATTCGACGTTAAATCGAATTCGAGCACGTGATCGCCCGCCCGTTCGTGCACCGCGTCCACGGCCAAACCGACCATCGTCAGCCGTTCGGCAAGTTCGCGCGGCGCGAGATTCGTTCCGGTCAAATCACGCAGCCAGTTGTAACTGATGAGCATAAGAATCAGGAGTCAGGAGTCAGGAGTCAGGAGTGGGAATAAAAGCGGCTTGTTTTCATTCTGAATTCTGACTTCTGCCTCCTGACTTCTTTCAGTTAAATTGTTCGAGAAAGCGCGTGTCGTTTTCGTAGAGCAGGCGGATGTCGTCGAGTCCGTAAAGGAGCGCGCACATGCGATCTAGCCCCAAGCCGAAAGCGAAGCCAGTGAACTCTTCCGGGTTGATCTCAACAGCGCGCAAAACATTCGGGTGCACCATGCCTGCGCCGCCGAGTTCGATCCAGCCTGACCATTTACACAACGCGCAACCCACGCCTCCACATTTGAAACAACTGTAAGCAAGGTCTGCCGATGGCTCGGTGAATGGGAAATAATCGGGGCGAAAGCGCGTGCGCGTCTCTTGTCCAAATAAGCGTTGGACGAAAGTTTCAAGCGTTCCCTTCAAATGTTCCATCGTGATGCCGCGATCAACGAGTAAGCCTTCGACTTGGTAGAACATCGGATTGTGCGTCGCGTCGGGCGTGTCGCGGCGGAAAACTCTGCCGGGCGCGAGCACGCGGAGCGGCGGACGCCGACGTTGCATCGCGTGAATCTGCACCGTCGAGGTTTGCGACCGGAGCGCAAGTCCGTCCGTCGTGTAGAACGTATCCTGCTGGCTTCGTGCGGGATGCGCGGGCGGAATATTGAGCGCGTCGAAGTTGTAAAAATCGGTTTCAATTTCGGGGCCGTCTTCAATCGCGTAGCCCATTGAAACGAAAATGTCTTCGATGCGGCGGCGCAGGAGCGTGACGGGATGAAGATGTCCGCGCCGCAAGCGTGTGCCGGGAAGCGTAACGTCTAATCTTTCGCGCTCGATACGCTCGCGGCTAATCGAAGCTTTGAGCGTTTCCTCAACTCGATCAAGTCGCTCGCTTATCTCCGCTTCGAGGGATTGCACGGATTGCGCAAAAGCGGCGCGCTCTTCGGACGGAATGCGACCGATGGTTTTCTTGAGCCTCGCCAGTTCGCTCTTTTTTCCGGTTTGCTTTGTGCGCAGTTCCGCCAAGTCGCGCAAAAGCGATTCAGATTGCTCCAGCGTGACGCTGCTCGCTTGTGCCGTAGATTTCTCTTCCGCCGCGAAAGCGTAAAACGGCGCAAAGCGCTCGAACTCCCTCTCGAACGCTTTGCCGATTGCCTTTACGTCGCCTTGCGGTTCAGCTTCCACCTGCTTCATAAAAAGCTTGGGCGCTTTTTTGCTCCAGCGTTCTCTTAGGCCGCTTGCGCGGTGTCGCGCTGCTGGCGTTCGCCATCGAGTGCGCTTTTTAGTTGACCTGACAGATCGGCGAACGCCTGCGGTTGATTCACGGCCAAGTCGGCGAGAACTTTGCGGTCGAGTTCGATTCCGGCGATCTTCAAGCCGTGCATAAACTGCGAGTAGTTCAAGCCGTTCAGACGCGCCGCCGCGCCGATACGCACGATCCACAAGCTTCGGAAGTCGCGCTTCTTCAACTTGCGACCCGTGTAAGCGAATTTTAATCCGCGTTCGACCGACTCTTTCGCCGAGCGATACAACTTCGATTTTGTGCCGTAATAACCTTTGGCTAAACTAAGAATCTTTTTGCGTTTTTCGGTACGCTTATTTCCACGTTTTGCACGAGGCATAATTCCCTCCTATAAATAACGATGAACGCGGAAGGATGAACGATGAATAAAGGGAAAAGCTTTCGTCCTTGCGGTTCATCGTTCCGCGTTCATCCTTCGTCGTTTAATTTTAACTTCGCCCGTAGGGAAGCATCGCTTTGATGCGATCTTCGTCGGCTGTCGCAACGAGCGCGTCAATGTCGAGCAAGCGTTTACGCTTTGATGTTTTCTTCGTCAGAATGTGGCGGGCATGAGAATGTCCGCGTTTGACTTTGCCGGTCGCGGTGGTGCGAAAGCGTTTCGCCGCGCCCTTGTGCGTTTTAAGTTTAGGCATGATTACTCTCCAAGTAAGATTTGAGATTTGTAATTCTTGAATCTCAAATTTGAAATAAAATTTACCCTTGAGCCGGAGCGGAATTGGAATTCGTTCCGGCTGGCGGCGCAGAAGACGCGGGCGGTGATGGCGGTGAAGCGGGCTTCGGCGCGCCGCCCTTGTGCTTCTTCGGCGCGAAGATGAAAAACATCTGGTTGCCTTCCATGCGCGGGCGCGTTTCCACTTCGCCGTACTCGGCCAAATCTTTTTCGAGACGCTGAAGCAATTCCGCGCCGAGTTCGCGATGCGTGATCTCTCGTCCGCGAAAGAAGATCGTGGCTTTCACTTTGTCGCCATCCTCCAGCCATTCGCGCGCGTGCTTCATCTTAAAGTCGTAGTCGTGATCATCCGTGCCGGGTCGAAACTTAACCTCTTTGACGGTGATAATGACTTGCTTCTTCTTCGCCTCGTTCGCTTTCTTCTTCGCTTCGTACTGAAACTTGCCGAAGTCAATAATGCGACAGACGGGCGGCTGCGCAGTCGCAGCGACCTCAACCAAGTCAAGCCCCTGCTCGCGCGCAAGGCGCACGGCATCGCGCGTCTGCATGATGCCGAGTTGTTCGCCGTCGTCGGCGATGACGCGCACTTCAGGCACGCGAATACGTTCGTTGATGCGCGCAGCGGGTTCTCTGCGATTGTCCGGGCGACCTCCGCGACCTCGATAACCGGTAGCTATAAGTTTACCTCCAAAGTTAATGAACGCGAGAAGCAGATGTTGTTATGAACTCCCGACAAGCTTCGCATCCCGTTTATTTTAAGTTTAAGCGACGAGCGGCGCGTTTGAATTTCGTTGAATTTGAAACGCGCTTTCTCCCGCTTTTACAAAGCGACGTTTGCTCCGGCGCGCGTCTCCACCAAGCCCCGCGCCATTTCCCTGAACTGTGCGAGCGACATCGCGCCGATGTCGCCGCGCGAACGCTCACGCACCGCCAGCGTCCCCTCTTCCATTTCACGATCTCCGAGCACAAGCATGAACGGGATTTTCTGCAATTGCGCGTCACGAATCTTCGCGCCGATCTTCTCTCCGCGCGTGTTGACTTCGACGCGCAACTTCGCCGCGCGCAACTCACGTGCGACTCTCTCCGCGTATTCGTTGACGCGATCCGTGATCGGCAACACCGCCACTTGCACAGGCGCGAGCCACATCGGGAATGCTCCGGCATAGTGTTCGATGAGCACGCCGAAGAAGCGTTCGATGGAGCCGAACAAGGCACGGTGAATCATCACGGGGCGATGCGGTTTATTGTCGTCCCCGATGTATTCAAGCCCGAATCGCTCCGGCAAGTTGAAATCAAGCTGCACCGTGCCGAGTTGCCACATTCTTCCGATGGCGTCTTCGATCTTGATGTCAATTTTGGGGCCGTAAAACGCCGCCTCGCCTTCGACGCGCTCGTAACCGATGCCGCGCTCGTCCAACGCTTCGGCGAGCGCCGCTTCCGCGCTTCTCCAATCTTCATCGCGTCCGAGATAGTTCTTCGTCGTGTCGTCGCCTTTAACGGAAAGCTCGATCTTGATTTTATCGAAGCCGTAGGTGCGAAAAACCTTGTACGCGAAGTCGAGGCAATCGCCGATCTCAGTCTGCACCTGATCGGGACGGCAAAAGATGTGCGCGTCGTCAACGGTGAAGCCGCGCACGCGCATCAGCCCGTGGAGCGTGCCCGAAAGTTCGGCGCGGTAGACTGTGCCCATCTCCGAGTAGCGCTGCGGCAGATCGCGATAGCTGCGCTGCTGCGCTTTGTAAATGCCAATGTGGAACGGGCAGTTCATCGGCTTAAGGCGAAACTCAACGTCTTCCAACACCGTCGGTGAAAACATCGAGTCGCCGTAGTTCTGCTCGTGCCCGCTCACCTGCCACAACTCGCGCTTGGCGATGTGCGGTGTGTAGACGAAACTGTAATTGTGATTCAATAACTCTTCGCGCAGATAATCTTCCATCTGCTTACGAATCATGCCGCCCTTCGGATGCCAGAGGATTAAGCCTTGCCCGTACTCGTCTTGAATCGAGAAGAGATCGAGTTCGCGTCCCAAGCGGCGGTGATCGCGCTTTTCGGCTTCCTCGCGCTGCTTAGTCCAAGCATCTAACTCTTCCTGATTGAAAAAGGCCGTCCCATAAATGCGCTGCATCTGCGGCCTTTCGGGGTCGCCTTTCCAATACGCTCCGGCAATCGTCAGCAACTTAAAGGCGCGCAGACGGTTCGAGTTTGTAACGTGCGGACCAACACAGAAATCAACGAACGGCGTGCCGTCAATGTAATAGACGCTGACGACATCGCCGCCCTTCTCTTCGATCAACTCGCGTTTGAGCGGCTCTTCGCGTTCATCGAAAATGCGCAGGGCTTCCTCTTTCGGAATCTCGTCGCGGCGGTAAGCGAGGTTGCGTTTTCCGATCTCGCGCATACGCTTTTCGATCACGGGCAGGTCGGCTTCCGTCAGAGGGCGCGGCGCGATCACGTCGTAGTAAAATCCGTAACGCGGATCGTCTAAGAGCGGCGGGCCAATGCCGAGCTTCGTGCCGGGAAAGAGATCGAGAACGGCCGCCGCCAAGAGGTGCGCGGTCGAATGCCGGAGCAGACCGAGACCTTCTTGCGTCTGCGGCAACACGGGTTCGATTTCGATGTGTCCGTTGCTGTTTGCGGCTTCGAGTTGGAAATTAAGATCAACGTCGCGCCCGTTGACGCGCGCCGCCAAAGCCTGCTTCGCCGCGTCGCGGTCAAGCCGCTTGAGGGCTTCGCCTACCGTGACGGGCGATTGCAGTTGAATGCCTGCACCGTTTTTTAGTTGTACGTTAAGATCGCTCATTGCTTTGT
>JACCYN010000079.1 GCA_013696465.1 Pyrinomonadaceae bacterium | reverse complement strand
GCGGTCGTAACGGAAGTCGTGCAAGGCAGCCCGGCCGAACGCGCCGGACTGAGGAAGGACGACGTGATCGTTCGCTTCGACAACGAATCTGTCACGTCCACGCGCAAGCTTAATCGTTTGATCGCCGAGGCCGCTCCTGAAACAACCGTCCGTCTCACGGTCAGGCGCGGCGGGGGGGAGCAGGAAACCTCGGCGACGCTCGGCAAGCGCGAGGATTTTCAAACTAGACTGAACACCATCACCGCTCCGCAGACCGAAGAACTGCGCCGCCGTCTTGAGGGATTGCAAGGTCTACAACGCGACCGCGACGGCAATTTCACATTCTTCAACGCGGGCGCGAGCCGCCGCATCGGTGTAACGACTCAGCCGCTTACGAAACAGCTTGCGGATTATTTCGGCGTCGCAAGCGGCGAAGGTTTACTCGTTACCGCCGTCAGCGAAAACAGCCCGGCGGCGAAAGCCGGACTCAGAGCGGGCGATGTGATAACAGAGGCGGAGGGTAGCCGCGTGCGCACAGTGATTGATCTGGCGCAGAGCATCAGCCGTAAAACTGATGGCGACGTTTCGCTTACGGTCGTGCGCGACAAACAAAATCGCACCGTGCGCGTTACGCCGGAGCGCAACAACAACAGTGATTTTAGATTTGACTTCGCCGCACCAGACTTTGAACTCTTCACACCGACGATAAGAACGCTTTATTAAAAAGGCAAAAGGTAAAAGTTAGGAGAAAGATTGATTCATTAACTCATTGGGACATCGAATCAATGGGCTAATGAATCAATCTTTCAATGGAGCAATTCCATCTTCACTTTTACCTTTTGCCTTCCTCCATCGTCCACGTCTGCCCGACTTCCGTCGCCACGACGCGCCAGCTTTCACTTCCCGCCGCCGCTAACAAACGCTCGATGGGTTCGTCCGTAGGTTCGCGGCTCAGGCGAAACGTCTTGTGGTGAATCGGCAGGATGTATTCCGCGTCCATTTCGCGCATCATCATCCACGCTTGCTCAGGGCTGGCGTGAACATGGATGTAAGGGTCATACGCTCCGATGGGAAGAATCGCCAGACGAATCGGCGCGCCCCCGTTTCGTTCGCGCGCGAGACGGGCGAACGCGTGTGTGTACGCTGTATCTCCGGCGAAGAGGATCGCATTATCTTCCTTCTCGATTAAATAACCGCCGTAGCCGCGATGCGAATCCGTCAACGTGCGCGCTCCCCAGTGGTTGCTTTCAATCGCTTCGATGCGCGCGCCGTCAACCTCAACAGACTCGTCCCACGAAAGTTCATGAGTAGTTTGAAAACGACGCACAAGATCGCTCATGCCGCGCTGCACCACGACGGAGGTCGCACGCGGAAGGCGGGCGAGCGTCGCGCGATCACAATGATCCATGTGCGCGTGCGAGATGAGCAAGGCGTCAAGCGGCGGGATTTCGCGCGGGGTGAGCGCGGGGCGCACCAAGCGGCGCGGCCCCATTGTCACCGCGCCGACTCTCACGCCGACACGCGAACGAAGCGCCGGATCGGTTAGCAGCCACGTGCCGTAGAAGTTGATCAAAACGCTGGCGTGACCGAGCCACGCGATTGTCAGTTGATCGTCTCGCCATTCGTGCGGCGCGGGGCGGAAGGGCGCGGGCGCGATTGGAGTCCGCAGTTCCCTGCTCCGCTCTTTCAAAAACGGGCGCGCATAACGCCCCACAAAGCCCGCATAAGTTTTCAGACGTGAAGAGGAAGAACTCATAAAACTTTAGATGCGCGACTCCAACGCGGCGGTGCATAACCCTCTTTTCAGCAACTTTTCTCAATAAATCTTCATACCTTAAAGTTTTCAAGCGAACGGGCGCTCCTCCTGCACAGTGGACAAGTTTCACCGCGCAAGCATCGTGTTGTATGCTCTCTTCGGCAAAAGTTTGTTAACCCACGCACAGTTTAACGGAGGTTTCGATGCTCACGTTCTCGTCTCAAATCTTGATTCTTATTTTATCTGCAACGCTTTTACTTGCCGCGCCGACTGCGCAAGCCCAAAACAATTCTCGCGCGGAAAACAACACGAACGCGGCGACTCGAAGCTTACACGAACTTTTTGATTCAGAGTGGGAACGCACGATGCGCGAAAACCCGACCTTCGCATCGTCGCTCGGCGACCGCCGTTACAACGACCGTTGGGAAGACGCGAGCCTCACGGCGATTGCGCGCCGCCACCGAAGCGACCGCGACGTGCTCGCCCGCCTCGCCGCAATTGATCGCAGTCAACTCTCCGCACCGGATCAATTGAATTACGATCTCTTCAAAAAGGATTACGAAACGAGCGTTGAAGGCTACAAATTTCAGTGGTATCTCGTGCCGCTCACGCAGCGCGGCGGCATTCAAACCGCCGACGAACTAGCCGACCTGCTGCGCTTTGAAACGATCAAAGACTACGAAGATTGGATCGCACGCCTCAAAGCCTTCCCCCTCTACATGGAGCAGACGACGGCGCTCATGCGCGAAGGCGTTCTCGCACGGACGTTGCTGCCGAAAGTGATCATGAACCGCGTCACCGCGCAAGTTGATAAGCAACTTGTTAGTGATGTTGAAGCGAGCGCCTTTTATAAACCGTTCAAAAACTTTTCCGCCGCGATTCCGGCGAATGAGCAAGCGAGACTGCGACAAGCGGCGCGCGATGCAATCAAGCAAAGCGTCATTCCTGCGTTTAGAAACTTCAAAGATTTTTACGTCCGCGAATACTTGCCCGCGTCGTTCGATGAGGTGGGCGCGTGGCAGATGCCGATGGGCGAAGAGCGTTATGCGTTTGCCGCGCGGCAGAACACAACAACTAACATGACGCCGCGCGAGATTCACGAGACGGGCATGCGCGAAGTCGCCCGCATACGCGCGGAGATGGAGAAGATCAAAACTCAAGTCAACTTCAAGGGCACGCTCCAAGAATTCTTCCAGCACTTAAGAACCGATCCGCGCTTCTACTACAAAACTCCCGAAGAACTGCTCGCCGCCTACCGCGCGATGTCGAAACGCATTGACCCGCTCCTCGTCAAAGTCTTTCGCATCATGCCGCGCACGCCCTACGGCGTCGAACCGATCCCCGAAAAGATCGCGCCCGATACGACGACCGCTTATTACAACCAACCGGCGGCGGACGGCTCGCGCGCCGGAACTTACTACGTCAATCTCTACCGCCCCGAAACGCGACCGAAGTACGAAATGATGGCGCTCTCCCTCCATGAAGCCGTGCCCGGTCATCACTTGCAGATCGCGCTCGCGCAGGAGCAGGGCGACATCCCGCGCTTCCGTCGCTTCGGCGGCTACACCGCGTTCGTCGAAGGCTGGGGACTTTACGCCGAATCCCTCGGCGACGAGATGGGACTCTATGACGACCCTTACTCGAAGTTCGGGCAACTCACTTACGAGATGTGGCGCGCGGTGCGTCTCGTCGTTGACACCGGCATTCACCAGATGCGTTGGGATCGTCAACGCGCGATCAACTTCTTTTTAGAGAACGCCGCGAAGACGGAACTCGATGTCGTCAACGAAATTGACCGATACATTTCGTGGCCCGGTCAGGCGCTTGCATACAAAATCGGTGAACTGAAAATTAAAGAGTTGCGCTCAAGAGCCAAACAAGAACTCGGCGCGGCCTTCGACATCCGCGAGTTTCACGACGCTGTGCTCTCGGCCGGAGCCGTGCCGCTCGACGTGTTGGAGCGCAACGTCAACACCTACATCGCCGCGAAGAAGAATCGCGCGACGAACGATGCAGGGACAAACGGCGTTACGCGCAATTGAGAACCGCAATGAACGAGGTTTCAACAGAAGCGGAAAGCAACGCAGTGCCGACTGACGATCAGTTGATCGCATACCTTCCCGCTCTTCTCTACACCGGAAATCGCTTCGAGCGCGGGCTAGGGATTGTGTGCGACCACACGGGGCGCATCACGGAAATCAGTCGAGAAGTCGGGCGTATCCCGAACGCCATTCGTTTACCCGACCAAGCGATTTTGCCGGGTATGACGAACGCGCACTCGCACGCTTTCCAGCGCGTGATTCGCGGGCGCACCGAGACGCGCACGGGCAACGCGGTGGGCGATAATTTTTGGACGTGGCGCACGGCAATGTACACGGCCGCGAATCTTCTCTCACCCGAAGACATCTACGACGCATCGCGCATGGCGTTTCTTGAAATGGCGCTCGGCGGCATCACCTCGGTCGGCGAGTTTCATTACATTCACCGCGCGTCGGAGGGCGCAGCTTACGACGATCCGAATCTGCTTGCCAAAGAAGTTGTGCGTGCGGCGCGCGAAGTAGGAATCCGCATCGGGCTTTTGCGCACGGCTTACGCGCGTTCCGGTTTTCGTAAACCGCTTGATTACAACCAGCGCCGTTTCATCGAACCTGAACCTGACATCTTTATCGGCAACGCCGAAGCTCTGCGCCGTTATCTTCTGCGCGAAGAAGCGGAAGGGACGGCGTGGCTGGGCGTCGCGCCGCACAGCGTGCGCGCCGTGCCGCTCGATTATCTGCGCGAAGTTTTTGCTTACGCTGACGAGCATGAGCTTCCCGTTCACATGCACGTTGCCGAGCAACCGGCGGAGGTTGACGCCTGCATCGCCGAACACGGCCGTGCCCCCGTCGCGCTGCTTGATTTTGAAGGTTTGTTGAGCAAACGCTTTACGGGCGTTCACGCCATTCACATTTCAGGAGCCGAAGCTCGTGCGTTCAGTGATGCGAGTGCGACCGTTTGCGCGTGTCCGACTACCGAACGGAACTTAGGTGACGGCATCGTGATGGCTGATCTGCTTTTAGGGCATCGCAATAATGTTTCAATCGCACTTGGCACGGACAGACACGCGCAGATCGATCTGCTCGAAGACGCGCGCGAGCTTGAGTATCATTTGCGCTTGCAGAAACTCGAACGCGCCGTGCTTCCCGCCCACATTGAAGCTTGGCATTTTCCACAAGAAATGAAACGCAGCCCCGATGTCGACTTGAACGGGTTAGCGAGAACGCTTTTCGCTTGCGCCACCACAAGCGGCGCACGGAGCATTGGCGCGCCGGGCGGGGATTTAGAAGTTGGAAGTCCGGCTGATTTCTTTAGTGTCGCCCTCAACGATGTCTCCGTCGCGGGCGCGGGCGAGGAAGACTTACTCGCGTCAATCGTTTTCTCATCGTCGCGCGCGGCGGTGCGCACCGTCGTTGTCGGCGGCGTTGCGATTGTGCAAGACGGAATGCATCCGGCGCAGGAAGAGATCGTCGCGCGCTTCTGCAAGCTTCAAAACAAACTTTGGAGGAACGCATAAATGACGGTCGAAGAGACGCTGCGGGAACTCGTCAGGTTCAACTCGGTTTCCGCGTTGCCGAACAAGGAGATTATTTCCTACACGGCGGAGCGTGCGAAGAAGTGCGGGATGAGCGTTCGCTTCTACCCTTACAAGGATGAACGCGGAGTTGAAAAGCAAAACATCGTCGCGGTTACGCCTACCGCTTCTTCAGAAGTTGATGATGTTGAATTAGCTTTCGTCGGGCACACCGATGTGGTGCCATTTGATCCCAAATGGACGGAAGCTTTAACGCTCACTGAGCGGGACGGAAAACTCTACGGGCGTGGCGCGTGTGATACAAAGGGTTTTATCGCCGCCACGCTCACAGCCATTGAAGAAACTGATTTGGAGAAGCTTCGTCGTCCGCTCGCGCTCGTCTTCACGGCTGACGAAGAGGTGGGCTGCATCGGCGCAAAACATCTCGCCCAAGCGAAAGCTTTTCGGGCGCGCTACGCCGTCGTCGGCGAGCCGACATCTCTGCAACCGATGCGCGCCGGAAAAGGCTACTGCCTTGCCGAAGTAATAGTGCGCGGGCGCGAAGGACACAGCGCGCACCCCGAACGCGGCACGTCGGCCATCTTGCACGCCGCGCGTTTTATCCGTCGCATCGAAGATGTTTCCGAACAACTCAAAGCCGAAATCCATCCAGCCTTTGATCCGCCTTACACCACCATCAACATCGGAACAATTCGCGGCGGAACGGCGAAGAACGTGATCGCGGGCGAATGTCGTTTCACCCTTGAATGGCGACCCGTGCCGAACACGGAAGCGGAGCGCGCGCTTGATCTCGTTCGCCACGAAGCCGAACGCCTGCGCGAGGAAGATGCAAACTTCGATTACGAAATTGCCCATGCGCGAATTGATGCGGGAATGGAAACGGCCGCCAATTCAAAACTAGTCCGCGCGCTTGAAGAGGCGACCGGAAAGGAATCGGGCACAGTCGCTTTTGGAACGGAAGCCCCGCAGTTGACCGAACTCGGCGCGGAAGCGGTCGTGCTTGGTCCCGGCGACATCCGCACGGCACACCGCACCGGCGAGTTTGTGCCTGTCGAGGAATTGCGCAACTGTGTTTCGATTCTGAAAAATCTGATCGAGCGATTTTGCCTGTAGATGCTGCTTGAAGCCTCCGGCGATTAGCGTGATCTTATCGTGGCACAAGGTCTGATGTATTTTCGGTTTGCAGTGTGAGGATCACGATCTCAGGCGGCACGCGAAAGCGGACGGGAATGATGCTGGTGCCGACGCCGTTTGCGACGTACAGATGTCGTCCATTCTCAACGACGTGCCCCGTCGCGTAGCGTTGCCCGAACTTCGACGGCACGACGGGTCTTCCGAGCAACGGAAGATTAACTTGCCCGCCGTGCGTGTGCCCCGCCAGTGTCAGACTCACGCGCGAAGGGACATCGGGGAAAACGTCCGGATTGTGTGTGAGGATGATCGCGGGATCGTCCGTCTTGATTTTGCCGAGCGTCTCCTTGATGTCGGCGCCGCGCGTCCACAGATCGCCGAGTCCGGCGAACCAGAAAGTCTGTCCGTTTCGCTCAACCTGATGCACGTCGTTTTCTAAAACTGTGATTCTCGCCTCGCGCAAAGTCCGCGTGACGCGCCCGCCGTCAAGCCACCAATCATGATTTCCCAAGACGGCGATTGTGCCTAGGGGGGCGCGCAAGTTCCGCAATTCGTCCGCGATCACTTCTGGTTCGACGAACTTACCGCCCACCACATCTTGGATCACAAGGTCGCCCAAGATCACAATCGCATCCGGCGCTTCGGCGTTCGTCCGCTCAACAACTCGTTTCAGCTTTTCGACCTTTATGTGAGGTGCGCCGACATGCAAATCGGTGAGTATCGCAATCTTCAAGTTTTGATGCGCGGCGTGCCAACGCGGAATCGTGATCGTATGGCGGCTGACGGTGATCATCGCAGGCTCAATGAGAAACGCCCACGCCGCGAGCACGATTCCCACAAGCGTAATCGCCAGAAGCGCGATCAACTTTTTATTCAACTTACGCAGCGCCATCCGTTTTACTCTGCGACGAGCGGCGGTCGCTTGTTGCCGTTCATTCAATGCAATCGGATTGTTTGTCCAAGCCGCACTCGAAAAGATAAGGAACGTATTCCCCCGTCAACCCGCGCACATTATTCCACACAGGCGTGTTCTCATACTTTTCTTTCGTCCAGCCGAGCGCACGCTTGTTTCGCCACACGCCTTCAAAAGCTTTTTCCTCGCCCCGCCCCAAAAGGTGAAATGATTCATGTAGCAGCACGGCGGCGCGCTCCGTGTCGTCAACCGGAAGATTGAAAAAGTCAGGGTAGAGCGTCACGACTTGGAACGGAAAGTTCGTCGCCGCATACGCATCGGCGTGCCCCACCGAACGATTCCACCAATTATCCGTCGCGCGGTAACTCACCAAATGACGCAGCACAAAAGCGTTTCTGCTTAATCCTTTCGCTTCGATAACGCTGATCGCACGCTCGACAATCTGTTTCCGTTCATATGAGATGGAAGAGGAAGTTAGGAGAAGAGAGACGTAAGCGATCAGCAGCAAAAGGGCGACAACGCCGAACGTAACGAGAGCGCGCTTCAAAAAGCCGGGCTTGCCCTCTGCGCGCTCCTCAAATTCATAACTGTCGGCGCTTGACTTGCCGAGGATCGCTCCGCACCGCCTGCACACATCGTCCGCCGCGAAGTTAACCAACCCGCAACTCGCACACTTTTTGTTGTTCATCGTGAAGAAGGCAAACTAAGCGAAGTAGAAAGGCGGAAGTGTGGATACGCCTCACGGCGTGAATGCTGAAATGCCATCATGAAATCTGCAATTCGAGATCAAAGCTTCCCCAGCTTAGTCTTGACTTCCGCTTTTGCTTCACCCGTCCGTGCCCATCTTCGGCATTTGTGAGGTGGCGGTTGTTTGCGGCGCGGCGGTTTGCAGGGCGGTTTGCACGAGTTGTTGCTGTTCGAGTTCGTGCGTAGTGTAAGAGCCAGTCGCGGGGCTTGCCGACGGTGTGCGCCCGACGTAGACGGGACGCTCGCAGGCGGGAAGCAAATTCATCAAGCGAGGTTGGACGAAATGCCAGCCGCCCATGCTCTGCGGTTCTTCCTGCGTCCAGACAAGTTCTTTCGCGTTCGGATAGGTCGCAAAGATTTCGCGCAAGGCATTCTCCGGGAACGGGTAGAATTGTTCGAGCCGCACGATGGACACATGCCCTTCTTCTTCTCCCGCTTTGCGCCGCGCGTCTTGCAGATCGTAGAAGACTTTGCCGCTACACAAAACGATGCGCTTAATCGCTTCACGGTTCTTAACCTCTGCGTCGTCAATCACAGGACGGAAGCCGCCCTTCGTCAACTCTTCAACCGTCGAAGAAGCCGCAGGCAGACGCAGCAGACTCTTCGGCGTCATCACGATGAGCGGGCGCGCCGCTTGTTGCTTCACCTGTCGGCGCAGAAGGTGAAAATACTGCGCCGGGGTGGAAGGGTAGCAGACCTGCATATTGTTTTCGGCGCAGAGTTGCAGGTAACGCTCAAGGCGCGCGCTCGAATGCTCCGGCCCCTGCCCCTCGTAGCCGTGCGGCAAAAGCAAGGTGAGGCGCGAAGTTTGTTTCCATTTGTCCTCGCCCGACGCGATGAATTGATCGATAATGACTTGCGCGCCGTTTGAGAAATCGCCGAACTGCGCTTCCCACATCACGAGCGCCTGCGTAGATTCGACCGTGTAACCGTACTCAAAACCGAGCACGGCGAGTTCCGACAACGACGAATCGAAAACTTCAAAACGCGCGTAGTCGTTTCCTTCAACTCGAATCTCCGAGAGCGGCGTCCAAGCCTGCCCGGTCTGCGTGTCGTAGAGCACGGCGTGGCGTTGGCTAAACGTGCCGCGCCCCGAATCCTGCCCGCTCAAACGCACGTGCGTGCCTTCGCGGACGAGCGATCCGAAGGCGACCGCTTCGGCAAACGCCCAATCCATCGGCGCGCTGCCTTCACCCATCTTCGCCCGCCGCGCGAGTTGGCTGACCATCTTCGGGTTAACGTGGAAGCCTTCGGGCACGCGCGCGATCCGCTCCCCGATCTCGCGCACGACTTCGGCGCTTACGGGCGTCTCCACCACCGCCGATCCATCTTCATCTTCGATTGGCGCGGTAAGCTCGGTGCGTTTCGGCTTCTTGGCGACCGTCTCTTTCGCCGCCGCTTGCGCCCGCTCGTAGCGCCGCACGCGCTCTTCGATCAACTCCTGTGCTTCGCTTTCAGTAATTACACCCTCGCGCAGGAGTTGCCCCGCATACTTCGCGCGCACGCCCTCGTGCGTCTTCACGCGCGCGTACATCAACGGCTGCGTGTAGCTCGGCTCGTCCGATTCGTTGTGACCGAGGCGGCGGAAGCCGACAAGGTCAATCACCACGTCTCTGTTAAATTCCTGACGGTAATCGAGCGCGATCTGCAGAACGCGGAAAGCCGCTTCCGGGTCGTCGGCGTTGACGTGAAAGATCGGGAGCTGCGTCATCTTCGCTATGTCGGTGGAATAGATCGTCGAGCGCCCCGCCTCCGGCGAAGTCGTAAAGCCGATCTGGTTGTTGATGATGATGTGGACGGTTCCGCCGACACGGTAGCCCTTCAGCTCCGCGAGATTCAAAGTCTCCATCACGACGCCCTGACCCGAAAACGCCGCGTCGCCGTGCAAGAGGACAGGCAAGGCCTTGTCCCAAACTTCCTCGCGCGCACCCGGCGTCAAATCCTGCTTCGCGCGCACCATCCCGACGACGACCGCATCGACAAACTCAAGGTGGCTCGGATTCGGCGAGAGAATCAGTTTAACTTTTTGATTGTTCGCCGCCTCGC
Source organism: Pyrinomonadaceae bacterium (assembly GCA_013696465.1). Taxonomy (GTDB): domain Bacteria; phylum Acidobacteriota; class Blastocatellia; order Pyrinomonadales; family Pyrinomonadaceae; genus JACCYN01. The sequence goes on along the minus strand of JACCYN010000079.1, from coordinate 12,998 downwards.
GCTCGCCCCGCGCGCCTTGATGGTATTTTACGTCGCCCTCATCTGCGGGAAAATTCGGATGCACCGATCCTTCAAAAGCCGTAAAGATGCGCTCGCAGAAATGCCCGATGACGTTTGCCAGCACGTTGATGCGCCCGCGATGCGCCATCCCCAACGTGATGTCTTCGACGCCGCGCGTGGCCGCTCCTTCGATCATTTGATCGAGCAGAGGGATCAACGTCTCGCAGCCTTCAATCGAAAATCTTTTCTGACCGAGATAGCGCGTGTGCAGGAAACGCTCGAACTGTTCGGCGGAGATCAGTTTCCACAGCAGCGCTTTCTTGGTTTCAACCGAGAGGCCCGGCGGCGCAGCCTCCATGCGCTCGCGCAGCCACGCCCTCTGTCCCGAATCTTGAATGTGTGCGTATTCGACTCCGACGCGGCCGCAGTAGGAGCGGCGCAGTAGATCGATGATCTCGCGCAGAGGAGTTGTCTCCGTGCCGCCCAAGCCGCCCGTGATAAATTCACGATCCAAATCCCAGATCGAAAGCCCGTAAGTTTCAAGGTCGAGTTCCGGGTGGTGATGGGTGGGCATCGCGTGAAGCGGATCGATGTCGGCGATAAGGTGTCCGTAAGCGCGGTAAGCGTTAATGAGTTCGATGACGTGCGCTTGCTTCGCAATTTGCTCCTGCCGGTGATCGCCGCCTAAGAGCGTCGGGTTATGATCCACCGACCAGCGCATCGGCTTCCAAGCCAACCCTAGCGACTTGAAAATTTCATCATAAAAGTTGTGCTCACCGAGCAGCAGTTCGTGGACGAGTTTGAGAAACTGACCACTCTCCGCGCCCTGAATAATTCGGTGATCGTAAGTGGAAGAGACAGTGACACTTTTGCTGATGCCAAGTTGCGAAAGCGCTTCGGGCGTCATCGCGTGATATTCGGCCGGATATTCAATCGCGCCCGTCGCAATGATCACACCTTGCCCGGCCATCAAACGCGGTTGCGATGCGACCGTGCCGATGGTGCCGGGGTTGGTAAGCGAAAGCGTCGTGTCTTGAAAGTCGGAAAGTCCGAGTTTGCCGTCGCGCGCTCGCTTCACAACGTCGTCATACGCGCGCAAGAATTCAGGAAACAAAAGTGCGCCCGCGTTCTTAATGTTCGGCACAAGCAAAGTGCGCGTGCCGTCTTTGCGTTCAAGGTCAATGGCGACTCCGAGATTGACTTCCGCGCGGCGAAGGCGCGCGGGCGTGTTGTCAACAACGGAGAAACCGTCGTTGAGTTGCGGATAAGTTTTTAAGGCTTGGAGCAGTGCGTAGGCGATCAGGTGCGTGAACGAAGCTTTGCCGAGATCGTTTTCCTTGAGGAAGCGATTGATGAGTGCGCGGTTCTCTTCAAGAACTTTGACGGGGATGCGGCGCTGCGAGGTGGCCGTCGGAACGCTGAGCGAAGTCTCCATGTTCTCGACGAGCTTCAGGGCGCTGCCGCGAATCGGTTGCGCTTGCTCGTTCGCGTCAGGTTTTGCTGGTGCAGCGGGCGAAGCCGACGCGGGCTTTTGTTGCACAAGCGTTAAGCCGGACATTTGCTTTTTCGTTGCTTCGGCGGGCGGTGCTGCAGTCGTCGCGTTGCCGTTACCTGTAGGAGTAGCGGCGACAAGCGCGTTGCCGTTTTCGGGCGCATCAAGGTTCGTCGCCTGCCCGTTCAGCATTCCGGTGAAATGCTCGCGCCAAGTTTCGTCAACGAGCGCGGGGTCGCTTAAAAAACGGTTCAATAATCCTTCGACGTAATCGGCGTTCGCGCCGAACTGTTCCGCGATCAACTCTTGTAATTCGCCGATGTTTCGCCGCTCGTTCACAACCTTTTCACCTCTCGCCCGTCAATCGGGAAACGCGCTCTTTGGCGAGCGCGCCGGGCTTTTCTTTCTGCTCTTTTGCCTTTAACAGCCTACCACCTTCCGCCCGCCATTGCATCCGGCGCGCGAAACAAAAACTTGAATTCAATTTTACAATATGAGCTATGATGCCCCAACCGTTTTGGCGAAATCTGTTCGGATATGAAAACGCTTCGGATTATCCTTTGCTGCCTGCTCGCCGCCTCCGCCAGCCGCGACATACCGGGCGCGGAAACGCATTCATTTGTTTCAAAACTCGCAACGGAAAAATCCCGAATGCGATTCGCTCAAGCGGACGGAGCAGGCGAATTCGCATCGCAGCGTTCAACTCCGCCGCGTCTTACGCCGCACCCAGTAATGCTTGCGGGCAAACGAAAGTTTAATCTTTACCTTCCCGAAGAATTTGAGATTACCGTCGCCGCCGAAAATTTGAGGCGCGTGCGATTCATGGCGCGCAGCCCCGACGGTCGCATATTCGTTACGGACATGCACGACCGCACCGACAACCGGCGCGGTGCGGTTTACGTCCTTGACCGATTCGACGAGCGAGCAGGAAGATTCCGTAAAGTCACGCGCTACCTGAACAATTTGCGCAACCCCAACAGCATCGCTTTCCACCTTGACCGACGGGGCGACAGTTGGCTCTACCTCGCCTTGACCGACCGCTTGCTTCGTTACCGCTACATGCCGGGCGAGAATGCGCCAGCGGGCGAACCCGAAGTGCTCGCCACCTTCCCCGACGAAGGACTAAGTTATAAATACGGCGGCTGGCATCTGACGCGCACCATCACCATCGGCGCAAACAACAAACTATACGTTTCGGTCGGCAGCAGTTGTAACGCTTGCGTCGAAAAGGAAAAGGTGCGCGCATCAATCATCGAGATGGATTTGAACGGCTCCAACAAACGCTTTTTCGCGCAGGGCTTAAGGAACGCCGTCGGTTTGAAATGGACGGAAGGGCGACTCTTCGCCACCAACATGGGCGCGGATCATCTCGGCGACAACCGCCCCGACGACGCGATGTTTGTCGTGGATGAAAACGCCAACTATGGTTGGCCTTACTGCTATCAATTCCGCTCGCGCAATTACGCCGACAATAAATTCAATTTGGCGCAACGCGCGTTTCAGTGTCGTAACGTGCCTCGTGCTTTTGCCTTCTTCGGCGCGCACAGTTCGCCGCTCGGCTTTGAGTATTTCAGCGACCGCTCCGATTCTGTTTTGGCGAACAGTTTTCTCGTCGCGTTGCACGGCTCTTCCAAGCTCAACTTACGTCGCGGCTGCTCGATTGCGCAGGTCAGAGAAGGCGGGGGCGCGCCACAGGATTTCATCGGCGGGTTTCAGGAAGGAAGAATCATTCACGGCCGCCCCGTTGACATTTTAAGAACGGGCGACAATAGTTTTCTTTTCACCGACGACACGGCCGGTGTGATTTACTATGTTTACAAGAAGTGAATTTGATTCTTTGATCTAAAGCTATGACCCGAAGCAAAAAACCATTCGCCAACGATTCGTCGAACGCGAAACAATCGCGCCGTCGTTTCACAAAAATTTTGACTGCGGCCGTCGTTGCCGCGCCGCTCGCCGCCAAAGTCACAGAAGCGCAAACGCGCAACCCGACCACGAAAGAGCCGACCGCTCCGCCCAACCCGCAACCGTCTCCTTCGCCCGCGCAGAATACGCCGAAGCCTTCGCCGCTCGCGGAAGCATACGCGGAGGTGGCGCGCGTGCGCTTCGGAGAGCGATTGACGCCGGAAGAGTTCGCGCGCGTCCGAAACGATCTTGCGACTAGCTTGCTGATCGCGGATCGCTTACGCGCCGTCAAGTTGAAGAACGCCGACGAACCCGATTTTGTGTTTTTCGCGTGATCACGTTGCGCGTTTCAACTCGATTCGTTAAGACAATAAAACCATTACAGTCAAAGTCCCACACAAACTTCCATGCTTCAGACAGACGTTCATTTTTCCACGATCAGCGAACTTGCAAGCCAGATTCGCGCGCGCCGCGTCTCGGCCGTTGAACTCACGGAAAGTTATCTAGCACGCCTTGAAAAGTTCGGCGCGTCGCTTGGCGCAGTCGCTCACCTGATGCGCGAATCGGCGCTCACGGAAGCGCGTCAGGCTGATGCGGAAATCCGGCGCGGTCGCTATCGCGGCGCGCTTCATGGCATCCCTTACGGCGCGAAAGATTTGCTCGCCACGCGCAACGCCCCGACGACGTGGGGTGCAACTCCCTACAAAGATCAACGCTTCGATTACGAAGCCACCGTTATCACGCGCCTGCGCGAGGCGGGCGCGATCCTCGTCGCCAAACTTGCGATGATCGAACTCGCGGGTGGCATGGGTTACAACCAAGCTGACGCAAGTTTAACGGGCGCGTGTCGCACGCCTTGGAACACCGCGTTTTGGAGCGGCGGATCAAGTTCGGGGCCGGGCGCGGCGGTTGCCGCCGGACTCGTTGCTTTCGCCATCGGTTCGGAGACATCAGGTTCGATCATCACGCCCGCCGCCTTCTGCGGCGTCTCCGGCCTGCGCCCGACTTACGGCGCAGTCTCGCGTCACGGCGCGATGGCGCTCTCGTGGACGTTGGACAAACTCGGCCCCATGTGTCGCACAGCGGAAGATTGTCAAATTGTTTACCACGCGATTGCGGGACGCGACCCGCTTGATCCGACTTCGCGCGACGCCCCGCTCGGCTCGCCCGACGCGCTCTCTTCACGTCGAGCGACCGCTTCTCCACGTTTACCAATCGCTGTGATGAAAGATTCATACGAGAAAGCACAGCCTGAAGTGCGCAAGAATTTTCTCCAATCACTCGACGTGCTGAAAAGATTTGCGCGGCTTGAGATGGACGTGAAGCTTCCTGATTTTCCTTACGGAGCTTGCGTCGGCACGATTGTTGACGCGGAGGGGGCGAGCGCGTTTCGTGATCTCATCGAATCCGGCGAAGTGAAAAAGCTCGCTTCGCCCGAAGGACGCACGGGCGGCTACAGCGCTTCGCTCGTCACAGCCGTTGATTACCTTCACGCGATGCGTTTGCGCCTTCCGATGCGGCGAGCGTGGGCTGAAATGTTCAAGAAGTATTCGATGATCGTCGCGCCCTCGCGCTCGACGGTCGCTTACCCGATTGACAGAACTTTCGATAAAGCCTACCCGAACATCTCGGCCACGTCGCCCATCGGCGCGAGCAACCTCGTCGGCGTTCCGGCGATCTCCGTGCCGAACGGCTTCGGCGAAAACAATCTTCCGACCGGAATTCAATTCATCGCTCCTGCATGGAGCGAAGGACACATGCTCGAAACAGTCAAGGCTTACCAAGCGGCGACGGATTGGCACAGACGACAACCTAGTATCAGCTAGGCTACATCTTGGTAAGAACTTCGCTGCCTCAGGGGAGTTAAATTCATGCTGAAAAAATTAGTAGTGTTACTGCTTCTATCTACAACATTATTTCTCTCTATGAGTGCTTTAGGACAGGGCAAATCAAGGGAATTATACCCTATAGTTCAAGGCGGGAAGGAAGGTTATATAGATAGAAATGGCAGAATTATAGTGGAGCCGCAGTTTGATATAGCTTACTACTTCTCGGAAGGGATAGGATTGATTGCGACGGCGTTGAAGAAGGATGTGGACGGTCAAGTAGTAAAGATTCCTCAAAAGTGGGGACTTATCGACAGTACGGGTAAGGTCATCGTCCAGCCACAGTTCAACTCAACGGGTTGCGTATTCTCAGGTGGGTTGATCTGTGTCGGCATGGATGATGGTGTTGGCTTTATAGATAAAACGGGAAAGTTAGTTATCAACCCTCGATTCAGTCAAGCTAAAGATTTTTCCGAAGGCATGGCTCCCGTCAAAATCGGTGAGAAGTGGGGATACATCGGGAAGGATGGACGAATATTAATATCCCCGCAATTTGATGCGGCCAATAATTTCTCCGAAGGTCTAGCCCTCGTACAGGTAAACGGGCGCTATACCTATATCAACAAAGCCGGTCAAGTTGTGATTCATCTCTCCGCGACGGGAGCGAATGACTTTCATGAAGGATTGGCGCGAGTAGTGATTGGCGATTCCGATGCGAAAGGTAAATCCGGGTACATTGATAAATCTGGCAAGATAGTCATTCGCCCGCAGTTTAACGACGCCTGCGATTTCTACGAGGGATTAGCCTGTGCTGATGTTGATGGAAAGATAGGTTATATCGACAGGACAGGTCGCATAGTCATTGCTCCGCAGTTTGAAGTTGCCGCTGATTTTTCCGAAGGGCTGGCGATAGTGGTGATTGATGGGTACTATGGCTTCATCAACAAAGAAGGCGAATTTGTGATTGAGCCGCAGTTCACTTGGTCGAGACAATTCTCCGGCGGGCTGGCACATGTAATGGTCGGAGAGGAGATGGGGTACGTTAACAAGTCTGGAAAGTATGTGTGGGTGCCGACGAAGTGAGTAGGACACGAAGCAGGCTAATAGTTATTCGAGCCGACGCTTCGATAATGCGCTTTTCATCATCGTCTTATTTCCTCGCGCCGGAAGCTTTGCTCCTGAGCGGATTGGGGAGGCGGAGACTAAACTCGACGGGCACAGCGCGCTTAAACGTCGCAAAGAATTTTTTGAACCGCCCGCACACCCACACGCGCCCCGTTACCGTCAGTTCATCCTGCGCTTCGACGATTTGATTAAACGCGCCGAGCGCCAAGCGCGGGATGCTGATCTTAATGACGGCCGGAATTGGCAGCACGAGCGGTCGCTCGTTCGGCATCACAAAGCTGTGATTGTAATCCTCGACGGTGACGGGCGCGCCTCCGACGCGCACGTTTTCAAAAACGAGAAAATCAACTTGCCCGCGCTGCTCGACGGGCGCAACCGTCACCGACACTTCAACCGTCAACGCCAAAGGCGTCGCACCGCTCACGCGCGGCTCGCCGAGTTGAATTAACTCATCCTTATTCGTTTCCGGCGAACGCGCGTCCGTCGTTTGCTCGTTCCGCGTGCGCTTGATCTTCGGTTGCGCGCGCGTAACCTTGTAGCCGCGAATCTCTTTCGGAAGCGAAAGCGAAACGGGCGACGGCACGCCCTTCGCGCGCGGTTGATCTTGCGCTTGACTAAAATCAGTCGCACTGAAAAAAACAACTAACCACAACAGCCACGCGACCGCCCTCGCACTTTGATAGAAAGGGAGCGGCAGTTTGCGTGGTCGCCTGCATGATATTTCGTCGCTTCTCACTTTTACAAATTCAATTTCCAGCAGGCGCGGAAGATCGAGCAACAGTGCCACGCCGCCGTCTGCCAATTCAGTCGCGCCGCTCACGCCACACCAGCGCACAGCGTGGCTGCCAAGAATGAAAGCAAACGCCATGAAAATATTCGATCAACTCTTCGGCTTCCGCTAAAAACTCACGCAGGATTTGATCGTCCATGAAGAATAATCGCTGAAGTAGGAACGCGGAACGATGAATGGGAAAACAATTTCCTTTCATTCATCGCTCCGCGTTCATCGTTCATACTTTAACGCTTTAGGTAGTTACTCCTCCACTTCCGGTTGCGCATCTGGGTCTTCCGTCTCCGTCGTCTCCTCCTCGCGCGGGTGTTCCGTGTCCAAGTCGCGTTTGATGGCGTCGAGAATGCCGTTGATGAATTGCGTCGCTTCGTAGGTCGAGAAGCGGCGCGCGATCTCCAACGCTTCGTTGATAGCGACGGTGCGCGGCGTCGGCTCATACATGAATTCGTAAACGGCGAGGCGCAAGACGTTGCGATCTACGATGGCCATGCGCGAGATGCGCCAGTGTTCGGCGCGGGCGCGGATGCGCTCGTCGAGTTCCTCAAGACGCGCCATCACGCCCGTCGCAATGCGCGTTGCAAACTCTCGCCCCGCCTCGTCCGTCTCCGCGTCGCCGAGTTCCTTCCAATACACACGCACCAATTCATCGGGACGCACACTCGAACCCGCCACATCAGCCGCAAAGAGCATTTGCAAGGCGCACTCGCGCGCCTTACGACGTAAACCCATAAAACTAAAGTAGGAAGGCGGAACGGAAGTTACGACACGCCTCGCGGCGTTAAGTAAGAAGAATTATATTCGTCGAATCAAAGCGTAAGCTTTGTCCACACTTCATCCTTCCTACTCTGCTTCGCCCGTTTCCTTGTAAAGATTAACCATTTCCACCGCCGACATCGCGGCTTCAAAACCTTTGTTGCCCGCTTTCACTCCGGCGCGATCAATCGCTTGCTCCAAAGTGTCGGCCGTGACAATACCGAAAAGGACGGGCACGCCCGTCTCCATCGCCGCCTGCGCGATTCCCCTCGCCGCAACGCCTGCGACGTAATCGAAGTGCGGTGTCTCGCCGCGAATGATCGTGCCGAGACAGATGACCGCATCGAATTTACCCGTACCAGCGACTTTGCGCGCTGCGAGTCCAATCTCAAACGAGCCGGGCACGCGAAAATGCTCGACCGATTTTTCCTCCGCACCCAAACGCTCCAGCGCGTCGAGCGCGCCTTCGACGAGCCGCGACGTGAGAAAGTCGTTCCACCGGCTGGATATGATCGCAAAGCGGAAACCGGCGGCGTTTAGTCGTCCTTGATGCGTAACGGGTTGCACGATAATTTTAATAAGCCCTAACTTGCGCAAAGAAAATCAGCGCCGAAGGATTGCAGTATAGGTGAAGGGGAAATGAGCATCAAGTGATTGTTTGAAAACTGAGGTTTACAACTCGGCGTCCGCTTCAATTTCAACGAGCATCGCTCGGTCAATCAAACTTTTCACTTCTACCATTGACGTGGCGGGGCGCACTTCGCCGAAGAGTTCGCCGTGCGCCCGCCCGTATTCTTCCCAACGGCTGATGTCCGTCACAAACATCCGCGTGCGCACGACCGTCTCCAACCCCGCCCCGAATTGTCGCAACGCGCGCTCGATGTTCCTGATTGTTTGCAGAGTTTGCGCGTAAGCGTCTCCACTGCCGACGATTTCGCCCCGCTCGTCAGTCGCAGTTGTGCCCGACACATAAACGCGATCACCGACTCTGACGGCGCGCGAGTAACCGACGAACGGCTCCCACTTCGTTCCCGAAGAAACTTGCTCTCGCTTTTTCATAACTCCATTCTGAATTTGAAATCTTCGATCTTAAACCTTAAGAATTTTACACGAGATTCATCGGCGCGGGATTCTTCGGGTCAATCGTGTAATCGTAGAAGCCGCGCCCGGTTTTGCGGCCGTAGAGTCCGGCCAAGACCATGCGCTTGAGAAGCGGCGGCGGAGCGAAACGCTTTTCGCGGAACTCGTTGAACATAATTTCGGCGATGTAGTAGGTCGTATCTAATCCGACGAAATCGCCGAGCGTAAACGGCCCCATCGGGTAGCCGCAACCCAAGCGCATCGCGTTGTCAATGTCTGTGATCGAGCCGACGCCCTCCTCCAGCGCGCGGATCGCGTCGAGCATGTAGGGCACGAGCAGGCGGTTGACGATGAAGCCCGTTTTGTCTCCGGCACGCACCGGTGTTTTACCGAGACGAGTTCCGAAATCTACGGCCGTTTCGTAAACCTCTTCGTTCGTTAGAATCGTGCGCACGACTTCGACCAATTTCATGAGCGGCACGGGGTTGAAGAAGTGAAGGCCGATGAAGCGTTTTTGACGATCAGATGAAGTGCTCGTCATCATCTCGGTGATCGAAAGCGACGAGGTATTAGAGGCGAAAATGGTTTCCGGCTTGCAGAGTTCATCAAGACGCTTGAAGGTTTCGCGCTTCACGTCCAAGTTTTCAACGATGGCTTCGATGATAATGTCGCAGTCGGCGAGTGGCTCAAATTCGGTTGTGCTTGAGAGACGATTGCGAATCTCGGTTTGCTGCTCGCCCGTGATCGTTCCCTTCTCGGCAAACTTGGCGAGGGATTTTTCGATTCCGGCGAAACCCTTCTTCAAAGCATCTTCGGAAACTTCGCGGACAACCGTTTCAAAACCGGCGGTGGCGGCCGTCTGCGCAATGCCTGCGCCCATCAAACCGCAGCCGAGCACGCCTACTTTTCTGATCTCCATCTTAAAAATTTTCTCCTGTGATCGAGTTTTGTTTTTCCTAAATCTTCAATGGCACTTGAGTATGCGATGCGGCAAATTGAACGGAAGCGCGACGGGCGAAGCCGACAAACTTTAACTTTGGGGTTCATTCGCTTCGCGCGGCGAAGGCGGCTCTTGAATTATAATGCCGTATCTTTCACCGTTGGCTTTCGTCCATTCAAGACGGCGCGCTTGCCACTGGTTGAAATCATCAAGGATTCCGTTCAGTTGCTGAACGCGCGCTCGCTGCTCTCTGTTGTTCGTTGGTTTTTCTGCGACCGCAAGATCGCGCGCGCGCAGGATCAGTTCTTTTAATTGATCGTTTAACGCTCCGGCTTCATCGTCCAAACGCGGTGCCCCTTCAAGTTTTTCAATCGCCGCCTCCGCTTCACTCGCGTCGCCGTTGATCGCTTGCGCGAAAGCTTTCTGTCCTGTGTTCGCCGCGTCAATGTAACTTCTTACATCCTCTTGGTTGCCCCTTAAAATGCGCGAAGCGGCATCACCCACATTCTCAAGCAGGGCGGGCGGCGCGCCTGTGTAGTTGCGCGCCACGAGAGAGAAACTGACGACGACGAGCAGCAACGCTAAAATTTGCAGCGCGTGCCAGAGATGAGCGATGCTTGGGCGCTCGCCCGGCCGTTTATAGCCGACGAACAAAGCCATCACCGCGCCCGCCAGCAGCCCACCGAGATGCGCGGCGTTATCAATAAAGGGAAGCGCGTAACCGATGAAAAGATTGATGAGGATCGTCGGCAGCATCCCCGTGCCGAAAGCCTGTTTGAAACCTTCGGGGAGTTCGTGGCGAAACTTGATGCCGAAGACGAAGAGCACGCCGATGAGGCCGAACAGCGCGCCGGATGCGCCCGCGCTGGGGCCGTCGCCGCCGCGCGCGAGGAAGCGACCGAGGAGGCCCTCTTGCATTCCGTACTTGGAAGCGACGTAACTCGCCGCTACGCCCGCAATCCCCGCCACGATCCAGAACACGACGAACTTCGCCGAGCCGTAAAGTTTTTCGACATACGGGCCCAAAATAAACAGCCCGTACATATTGGCGAGGAGGTGAATCCACCCGATGTGGATGAAGACGGGCGTCACGAACCGCCACCACTCGCCCGCCTCGATCAAGGAATTAAACTTCGCGCCGTAGAGCCTCAGCGTCTCGTGATTCTCCGTGCCGCCGGAGTTTTGCATTAAAAGGAAAACGAAGACGTTGGCGACGAGGAGGATGATCGTAAACGTGGCGGGGCGCGTCAGAATCGCGCGCGCAAAGCGCATCGCTTCGGCGTCTCTTACGGGGCGGCGCGGCAACACGACCGCGCCGATCAACGGCGCGCCGCACTGCCCGCAAATTGCTTCGCCCGCACCGACGATAGCGCCGCAGTTGCGACACACGCTCGGACGCCCAGTGTTGGTTGGACTGCTCTGTTCTACTTGCGACAACGTTTCGCTTTTACCCGTCGCGCCGCACTTCCCGGCACAAGCGATATTTCGGCATCGTTAATAACCAACCGCTAATTTCAATGCGATGTTACAACGAAGCTGCGCATCCTGTCATGCAACGCGGATGCGGGTCGCAGTTTTATTCAACCCTCTCGCGTAAAAGCCTTCGGAGTATGCTCAATGCTTATTTGTCAATTCATCAGTGAACATTTTCCTTCTAAATTCACGCCTAACCCTGAAAGTTCAATCAGTTTGAATGAATTACTATCAGGCGAATCGTTCAAGCTGAAGGAATAAGCTTCGCGCTTTCTCGCATTCCTCAATGTTTTTAACGATTCGGCGGCGACAGACGCGTGGCACGGTTTTTGATTGAACGATTTTGCTCATCCGGCGATTCCGCGCAAATGAGCAGATCAAGTTTGCCCCACGCCTCAAGTAAATCATCCAGACGAATCAAGTGCGGTTGATGTCAAAAATGAAATTAAACAAGCGAAGCGCTGCGTACCAGATGACGGTGACGGTCGTCGGTCTCGCTGCATGGTTAGGGGCGCTGATAAATCTTTCTACAGCCTACTCGGTGGGGGAGCAGGCGGCGCTTTTCGCGTTGACGCCGCTCGTCCTCATCGTCAGCATGTTCGCGCAGCATTTCCGCTTGCCGTCAGGTTTAAGGTTCACGAACGAGCGTTTAACTTTCACGCTCGCCGACGCCATCGTGCTGCTCGTCGCCTGCTGGTACGGCGCGCCCGCCGCCATCTTCGTTGGCGGCATCGAAGGCTTTGTTTCATCTCGCCGCACGGTAGGTCGTTGGTCGAGCAATCTTTTTTCGGGCGGCATACTCTCTCTCACGGCTTTTGGGGCCGCCGCGAGCCTCGATCTCGTTTTGCGCTACGGCTTTCATGAAACGGGTGCTGATCATAGTTTGCTCGCCGTCGCCACCGCGTTTCTCGTCGCCAGCCTCGTTCAGATCACGCTTAACATTCTCTTTCTCTCAACCTTGCTCGCGCTGCGCCACAACAATTCTGCGTTGTTTCAACTGCGAGATTTTCTTCCTACGCTGCCGCTCTTTCTGCCCACGAGCGCGGCGGCGAGTCTGCTTTACCTTGCTTCGCAACACAGCCTCTCCGTCATGTTCGTGCTCGGCGCGCCGCTCCTGCTCGCCACCTACATCGCCCATCGGCAATACCGCAACGGCGTCCAGCAACGTATCAGCTTTATGGAGAAGGCGCACCGCGAAACCATCGAAGCATTGGCGGTGACGATCAACGCGAAAGACGAAGTAACGCACGAGCACGTTCTGCGCGTGCAAATTTATTCCGCCGGGGTCGCGCGCCTGCTCAGTTGTTCCGACGCGGAGATCGAAGCCCTTAAGGCCGGAGCACTCTTGCATGACATCGGCAAGATCGCCGTTCCCGATCACGTCCTGCACAAGCCGGGCAAACTCACCGCCGCCGAGTTCGAGAAGATGAAACTGCACACCGTCGTCGGCTCGCAAATTCTCGGTCGCGTTGAATTCCCCTACCCCGTCGGCGCAATCGTGCGCTCGCACCACGAGCGTTGGGACGGCAAGGGCTACCCGGACGGGTTGAAAGCGGAGGAGATACCGTTGACGGCGCGCATACTTTCGGTTGTGGATTGCTTCGACGCGCTACG
>JACCYN010000059.1 GCA_013696465.1 Pyrinomonadaceae bacterium | reverse complement strand
GTGCTCTACCGCACAAATTCGCAGTCGCGTCTTTTTGAAGAAGCTTTGCGCCGCGCCGGGATCGCTTACAACATCGTCGGCGGTTTCTCCTTCTACGAACGCGCCGAGGTGCGCGACATCGTGTCATATCTCAAGCTCGCCCTTAACCCGCACGATTCCATCGCCCTGATGCGCGTCATCAACAGCCCGACGCGCGGAATCGGGAAACAAACTCTCGACGAAATCGAACGACGCGCGAAAGATTACGCCGTGTCACACTGGGAGACGATTGCGATCATGGCGGAAGGAGGCGAACGCCTCGCCGCACGCACCGTCGCCGCGCTTAAAAACTTTCATCAGATCATCACCAAACTCGTCGAAGCTTCGGGGCGCGAGCCTGCGTCGGAAGTCGTTAAAGCCGCGATCCTCGACACGGGTTACGCGAACACTTTGAAGGCCGAAAACTCTGACGAAGCGGAAGCGCGGCTTGAGAATCTGCAGGAACTCGTTAACGCCGCCGTTGATTACGACAACGAGGAAGCGGGCGGCTTGCGCGAATTTATTGACGCCGCCGCGCTCAGTTCCGACACCGACCAATACAAAGAGGATGCGCGCGTCACATTGCTGACCGTGCATTCTGCCAAAGGCTTGGAGTTCCCCGTCGTCTTCATCGTCGGCATGGAAGACGGACTTTTCCCGCACGCGCGCTCGGCTTCGGACAAAGCCGCGCTCGAAGAGGAACGCCGCCTCGCTTACGTTGCCATCACGCGCGCCGAAAAATATCTCTACGTGACGCACGCGATGAAGCGCCGCGTCTACGGCGAAGAATTGGCGAGCGAGCCGTCGCAATTCTTAAACGAGATGCCGCTTGAGATTATGGAAGATTTATCACGCGGCGCGTCGTGGCTTAGTTTCGCGCGCGGCAGTTCGCGGCTTGAAAGCCGTCAAGCGGCGCGCGCCCTAAGCGGAACGGGCGGGGCGGGCGAGGGCAAACGTCACACGGGTAAAACTTATGACAGCGCGGAATCAATCGCCGAGTTTTTCCGCCAACGCAGCCAGCAGGTCGGCGGAAGTTCAGCGAGCGCGCCCGCCAAAGCCACGACGCAGAAAGCGCGCGCCGCCTCCGCGTCAAATAACAGCCCGTCATCTTCGGCAAGCGGCTTTGTGCCCGGCACGCATGTGCGCCACCCGAAGTACGGGCGCGGGCTTGTGTTGCGCAGAGAAGGTTCGGATGATTCCGCGAAATTGACGGTGAGCTTTCCCGGCTTCGGGCAGAAGAAGTTGATCGAAAAGTACGCGGGGCTGGAGAAGGCTTAGAGAAGCTTTGTGCTTATAACGCTCGATTTCAGCGGCGCGTCACGCAACGCAGCTACGAGCAAGTCTGTGCTGAGAGGTAAGCTGAACCGCGTCCCTTGCAAAGAGTTGTTGGGCATAATTACAACCACGCAACTTTCGTTTTATTCTTTTTACGTGCTCGGAATCCAGCGTGACACCTTTTGACAATACTGCTCGAACGATTCCCCGAACTTTCGCCTTAAAGTCGGTTCTTCGTAATACACAACCCACAAGTGAAACGACAAGAAAACTATCGAAGCATAGATGAGGATAACTGCTGACTCAAAGAACATAACCTCGCCGATGAGCACAAGCATTACGGCAACATACATCGGATTTCTGACGAAGCGATACAAGCCTCGCAACACGATTTCTTTCGGCGGATCAAAAGGCGCGGGTGTGCCTTTCCCGACGAACGTAAAATCCCAAGCGCACCACAGATAAAGCAACGCACCTAGCGAGATAGGGATTATTCCCGCATACCGAAAACTTGATAGCGTTACAGGGAATAATTCAATTCCCGAAGATAACAATAAATACGGCACTAGCACCGTTACTGAACCCGGCACGAAGACAGACCAAATTAAGGTTTTAAGTGCGGTCATAAGAAATAACCGTTAATTACGCTCAACTAAACGCATGACGGCGAACCGCTTTTTTATAAATTTGTGAGATTAGCTGTCAGTTTTCACATGAATATCAACACGCCCCAGCAAAATACCCGGCGTTGTTTTCGGATCGTTGATAAGCAGAAGCCACGCCGCTCTCGGATCATGTCGCACAAGATTGATTATATCGACAAATCCGGTCACATCTATGGTTTGCATGTCACTGCTTATTAAAAACGAAACCTAACTTATCCAATTTGAATCTTAATTGCGTTTAGCCGGACGAAGAGCGATGCCCATTTCGGCGTCGCCCGTGATGTCGTCGGAGATGATCTCCGTGCCGGTGATTCTCGTTTTCGGTATGCTTGGTTCGCTTGAAGGATTGTCCGGGTAAGCTCGACCGTTGAAGCGCAGCGCGGCATGGCGCTGGCGTGCGCCGCCGCCCGCCACATACACGACGAGATCATTCCAACCGCGCGTGCGCTTTGTGCTCACGACGACGGGCTGATTGACAATTGAACTTTCGGAAACAAGGCGATACTCATTATTCTCGTTGCGAAAGACAAGCAGGTTGCAGCCGCCCGTCCCGCAAATGTAAGACCCGACGAGATAAACGACGACTTCCGGTCGGCGGTCGCCGTTCAAATCAATTCGATTGTAATAGTAGCGCGCGAGACTCTCTTCGCCATCCATCGTCTGCCCCGTGTAGTCTGGAACGGTTTTTAAGATCGCTTCTTCGAGGCGCGGGTCGGGCGTTTTCTCCGAGAGCACGCGCCGCCATTTAGGTTGCGCCGTGCCGCCTGAAGCGGCGCGGCTTCGGTCGGTTTGCGCCGGAGAAGCGACTTGAAGAGTCAAAGCTAACGCGAGACTGATCACCGCCGAAGCTGCGTTCGTTTTCATTCTTTCACCACTTGATTAAACTTATTATTTTCGATTTTTGGCGAATGAAATTTTAAGCGCGCCACGGTTTTTAACCGCCAAGTTGATCGTCAATTCGTTCAAGCAGGGCGGGAATATCAAGCGGCTTGCTGAAGATTTCGTTACACCCGGCCGCAATCGCGTCGTCTCGAACTTCGTTCATCATATAGGCGCTTAAGACGAAGATCGGCGTCTCCGCTAATTCTGGAAGCTGACGAATGCGCTGAATAGCCGCCACGCCGTCGAGCTGCGGCATCGCCAAGTCCATCAGGATCAGATCGGGATTTTCGTTCGCCGCCCGCTGCACGCCCTGATAACCGTCAGTGGCTTCTATCACATCGAAACCTTTATTGCGCAGAAGCGTTGCCAGCAACGTGCGGCTGTCGGCGTAATCGTCAACGACGAGGATTTTATGATTCGGCATCGGTGGTAAGGGGAACGCTTTCTCAAGCTCAAGTTCGCCGTGAAGCGAAAGGATTATAGCGACATAACTTGAAGACCCACAACGAAAGCTTTTCTTCCGCGCGAAAGAAACGGCGCGGCAAGTCGAATGATGCTTGCCGCGCCGCGAAAGTTTTCAAACCTAAGCAGCTTTATCGCGTCAGTTCAGCGACGAGTTCGTTCGCGTTGTAGATTTTGCGCAGAGTTTCAAGCATACCGCGTGAATCAACGGAGACGGAGCGGTTCACCGATTCGTCGTAGATGAAATTGCCGACGAGCGATTGGATGTTGCCGTCGAAGATCAGCCCGACGAGTTCGGCGCGCGAGTTGAAAACGGGCGATCCCGAATTGCCGCCGATGATGTCGTTCGTCGAAACGAAGTTGAGCGGCGTGTTGAGGTTGAGTTGCGATTTATTCTTCGTCCAACTCGCGGGCAGTTGATACGGCGTTTTACTGTTGTGCGCCGCCGCGTGCTCAAACGCGCCGCCGATGGTAGTGAACGGCTGAATCTGTTTGCCGTTCTCGGCGTAGCCCTTCACCGCGCCGTATGACAGGCGGAGCGTGAAGGTCGCATCCGGGTAGAGGCTCGTGCCCTGCGTCTCAAAAAGCGCACGGGCGATCTTCGCGTAAGCCGCGCGCTCAACGCCCGTTACTTCGTCTTCGTAACGCTTGCGCACGACGCGCGATTCCGGGTCAATGGAGCGCGCGAGCACGATCATCGGATCGTCGGATTTCTGGATCGCATCGCGCCCGCCCTGCGCGAGACGGCGACGAACTTCAACGTCTTTTAATTTCGTTCCGCCGACGAGTTCTGCCGCGCGCGCTTCCGGCGTTTTGCCGTTCAGGATTTTAACGACGAGCGGATTGCTTGCGCCCAACTCTTCCGCCATGAAGCGCAACGAGTTGATGAGTTTCGCCTGCTCGTATTCTTCGTAGATCGGCGCAGTTGAAAAAAGACTCAACTCCAGCGAAGCGCGGCGCGCGTCGGCGTATTCCGGCAGACGCTCGGCGTTCGGCTTCGCGGATTCATCGGCAAGGCGCACGAGCGTGCGCGCGATGCTAAAGAGGCTGCTGTTCAAACCCCACGCGCTTTCGGTGAAGCGGCGTTCGCGCTCATACGACGGCAGAGATTTGCGGGCGCGCGCGATTTGGTCAAACGCATCGCCGTACTCTTTTTGCTTGCGCGCGTCGGCTGCGATCTGGCGGCGCAGGGCTTGCTCCGCTTCACCCTTCTTGCGCATCAACGCTTGATCGCGCAAGCCTCCGATGCGCCCGCGATAAGCCTTCAAAGAATTTTCGATGCCGAAGAATTCATCTTGCGCGCGGCGGGCTTGCTCTTCGCCGCCTTTCATATACTCGCTCAGAAACGTCTGGTTGCGCTCAAGATATTTCAGCGTGAGCGGGAGTCCCGTGTCGCGCAAGTATTCGAGGTGTGCGACCGTGTTCAAACGCTCGGTTGAGGCGGGATGACCGGAGACGAATACGAGTTCGCCGTCTTTCGAGCCTGCCGCCGACCACTTCAAATAATTTTCGACGCGCACGGGTTTGTCGTTTTCATAAATGCGCAGCAAAGTCATGTCGAGGCAGTAGCGCGGGTAAGTGAAATTATCAGGGTCGCCGCCGAAGAATGCGATGTCGAATTCCGGTGCGAAGACGAGGCGCACGTCCGTGTACTTTTTATAGCGATAAAGATTGTACTGCCCGCCTTGATAAAGCGTCACCACGTCGCTGCGCAACTTCGTCTGTTCGGTCGAATCTTTTTCAATCCCCGCGATGGCTGCGCGGCGCGCCGTGTTCGCTTCCGAAGCAGGTGTATCGGGCTTGACCGCCGCGTTGACGCGTGCCGTTACGTCTTCAATGCTCATCAGCACGTTGAGTTCAAGGTCGGGCGCTTTAAGCTCTTCAGTTCGCGCGCGCGCAAGGAAGCCTTCTTTGAGGTAGTTTTTCTGCGGCGTGCTGAGTTTCTGTAGTGTGTCGGCGGCGACGTGATGGTTCGTTAGAACGAGTCCGTCTGCGGAGACGAACGAACCCGATCCGCCGCTGTTGAAGCGCACGGAAGACATCTGCACTTTGCGCAACCACTCGTCGGTTACGTCAAAGTTGTAGCGACGTTTGATCTCGGCGCGCGGCACGTTATTGAACGTCCACATGCCTTCGTCGGCGCGCACGGTTGTGACGATGGTTGGCGCGACGAACATCAGCGCGAGCAAAAGGGATAAAAGTTTTCGCATATATTCTTGTGTCATCCTCAAAGATTGTGGAGTGGTCAGGGGTTAAACTTAGAGTATCATAGAGGGGCGCGGGATGCCTTCGGGTGCGGAAGAAAGTGCGAAAGCATGAATATAAACGGCGTGTTTTGAAGTTTTTCGCGTCTGCACCAGTGAGTTGCCTGCGAGAATTTTATGACCAACGAAGAGATCGCTGATCGTTTCGCGCGTCTGGCGATGCTGATGGAGATTCGCGGCGAAGACGCTTTCCGCACACGCTCTTACCGCAACGCGGCGGAGACGTTACGCGAATGGACGACTGACTTAAGCCGCATCGCGCGCGAGGAAGGCGCAAAAGGATTACAACAGATTCCGGGAGTCGGGAAAGCCATTAGCGCCAAGATCGTCGAACTCGTCGAGCGTGGCACGTTCGACGCTTGGGAGCGACTCATCGCAGAGACGCCGGAATCAACGCTCGATTTGTTCAAGATTGACGGCATCGGATTGAAAACGGCCGCCGAGCTGCACACGCGCTTTCGCATCTCAAACTTAGATGATCTCGCAAAGTTCGTCGCGGGCGGCGGGCTTGAGATGGTTGACGGCATCGGAGAGAAAACAGCCGAACGA
Source organism: Pyrinomonadaceae bacterium (assembly GCA_013696465.1). Lineage (GTDB taxonomy): Bacteria > Acidobacteriota > Blastocatellia > Pyrinomonadales > Pyrinomonadaceae > JACCYN01. Next base: position 7,977 of record JACCYN010000059.1, on the reverse strand, counting down.
ATTAAACGCAACGTCGCCAAATTTACAAATGCAGATCAATAACTGTGGAGAACGCTATATTCTTTAGTATGAAAACTCTATACGAAGCATGGCTTGATGAATCCGATCACAGCATTACATTTGCTAGTGCTGAAAACATAAAGAAGCTGCAGCAAGCTCAGAATCTTCTTTCTAAAAACGCCAAGCTGCTCCATTGCGTCGAAGCGGATACCAATGAAGAGGCTCATGCAGTTCACCACATTAAAATGGGTTGAGAACCTTATGTTCCGATGGGCAAGCCTCATAAATGTCCGCGAGGCTGCGGCGCGATTGTTTATCCTGAAGGTAGCGGCGAGTGCCCGAACTGCGGAAGGGTTTGCTAATTAGGAACGGCCTCATCTTCTAACGAATCTTTAATAGAGATGATGCTTAATAGAATGTTTCCTGTAATATTTTAACATTGCTTTTCGTTACCTCTCACCGAAATCGCCCCGTCCGTTCGCTTCACGATCACCAAAGTAATATCGTCTGCTGCGGCCGTGCCGTCGGCGAATTTCGTGAGCGCGGCTTCGATACAATCGCGCAGGGAGGAAGCGGTTTTGTGGAGGTTATGTTTGACGACATCGCGGAGGCGGTCGGGACCGAACTCTTCAGCGCGCGGATTTTGTGTTTCGGAAACGCCGTCCGAATAAATAATGAGCGCGTCGCCGGGTTGGAGTTGCGCGCGGCCTTCGCGGAAGTCGGCGGCCGCGTTGATGCCGAGCGGGATGCCGCCGGTCGTGAGTTGTTCGACCTCGCCGGAAGAGCGCACGATGAGCGGCGGGTTGTGTCCGGCGTTGATGTATTGAAGCGCGCCCGCCTGCGCGTCGAGTTCGGCGTAGAAGAGCGTGACGAAATGGTTGGGCGGAATGTTTTCGGAAAGATAATCGTTGACGTGGCTGATCGTGCCAATCAGCGTTTGCTGGGCGGCGGCCTGCGCGTGGATCGCCGCGTGGAGCGACGACATCAGAAGCGCCGCGCCCGTTCCCTTGCCCGACACGTCGCCGAGCGCGATCACCAAACGCTCTTCGCTGCGCGGAATGAAGTCGTAGTAATCGCCGCCGATGGCATAGCAGGGAAAGCTGATGCCGACGAGTTCGTAACCGGCAACTTGCGGCGGCGCGGTGGGCTGAAAGCGTTGTTGAATTTCGCGCGCCAAGAGCAGTTCGCGCTCCATGCGTTGCTGTTCGAGTTGTTGTTCGACGAGTCGCGTGTTTTCGACGCGGATCGCAGCGACGGAGGCGAGCGTAGTTAAAACTTTAAGATGATCTTCGGTGAAGTTAACTTCCTGTTGCGGCGAATCGGCGTAGATGATGCCGAAGATTTTCGAGCCTACGCCGAGCGGAACGGCCAACACCGAGCGGATGCCTTCGAGCGTCACGGTGCTGTTGACGAAGCGCGGATCGTGTTGCGCGTCGGAAGTTAAAACCGATTTCCCGCGCGTGAAAGTTTCTTCGATGATGTGGCGGCTGACGCGCACGCTCTCCGCCTCGATCCGCCTTCCGCCGCGACCGCCCGCCGTGCGCACGCGCAAGGTTTCCTCGTCCTCGTCGCGCATTAAGATCAAGCAACGCTCTGCGGGCACGGCGTCGAAGACGAGTTCGGCGATCTGGCGCAAGGTTTCATCGAGCGTGGCGGAAGCTAAAAGCGTCACACCGACTTTGCTGATTAGCGCGAGTAGATCACTTGACCCGGCGGCGGAGCGCGCGGGAAGGGGCGCACTTTTTTCGACGCTCGGTTGCGTGCGTGCGCCTTCGATTTGTTCGAGGAGGCCGGAGGTGGTGCGATTACCGGAAGAATCGAATGAGATCGTCTGCTCAGGTGTCGGCGCATCGTTGATGAGAGTTGCCGTGAGTTGCGGGCTGCTCGGTGAGTCTTTGAATTCGATCTCGGTTTCGCCGATGCGGACATGGCTGCCGGGGGTGAGCGGCACGTCTCCCTCGACGCGCGCGCCGTTGTAGAACGTGCCGTTGGCTGATCCTAAATCTTGCAGAAAGTAGAAGTCGCCTTCGCGCCGCACTTCAGCGTGGACGCGCGAAGCAAAAGGATCAGGAAGACAAAGATCGTTGCGCGCCGAGCGCCCGATGGTGATGCGCAATCGCCCCAAGGGGAAAATCTCCGGCGTGCCCTGCGAGTATTTGATAATCAGTTCAGACATGAAAGAAATGTTGCGTGCGCTTTATGTTGCGGCGAATGATCAGATGCGCCCGTTGAACCTTCTACGATTTAATCTTTACCAGAGTTGCATTAAGTTTAGAAGTTACGCAGTTCGGGTTGAGAGTTACGCCTTCAGGCGTGATAATGACAGTCGCCCCTCACGGTTCAAGCCGTAACTATATACTTCCTCGCTCATCTGCCCAACTTCTAAAGTTTTCATTTGCCGACATTGTTTTGTCATCCGACATCACTGGCCGAGACGCCGCCCGTATTCGGCGTTAAGACGCTCTTCATATTGTCGCGCTTGCTCGCGGAAGCGGTTGCCGCGTGTTCGGGCGTTTTGAAAATACTGCAAGGCAGCGAGAAGTTCGGCGCGCGGAAGCGAGCGGGGGTCGCGCCCTTCGGCGATGTTTAAGCCGAGATAGTAGTAAGCGTCGGCATTTCCGCTGGCAGCGGCGCGGCGAAATTCGGCGACGGCCGCGGCGCGATTCCCACGCCACAAAGATTCGCCGCGCACGAACGGATCGTTACTGTTTGCAGTCTCACCCGGAGGCGGCGGGGGAGGCGGCAGAGGAGGAGATGACGATGGCGTTACGGTCTCAGGTGAAGGAAGAGTGGAAGATTGCGACGAGGCGTCTTCATTGTTGTCTCGTTCGTCGGCAGCAGATTGATTCGCTTCCTGCGCGGAAATCTCGCCGAGACGATTCCGCGCAATCCCCGCGATGCTCGCCGAAGACGAAGCCGACAGACGCTCGTAGATCGCTTTGGCTTCGGCGGTGCGATTTGCGAGCCGCAGCGCGTCGGCGCGTTGCAGTTGAACTTCATCTCCGAGTCCGGCGTCGCCGGAAAGAGCCGCCAGCCTTTCGTAGCTGTCAGCCGCTTCCCGGTAGCGTCCTTCGGCGAACTGCGCGGAAGCGAGTTTCGCCCACATCGCTTTGTTCTGCGGATCAATGACGCTTGCCTGACGATACTCTTCAATCGCCTCAGAGCGTTTGCCCGCCTGCATCAACGCATCTCCGAGCAGACGACGCGCTTCCGCATTCGCCGGATCGAGCGCGACCGCTTCGCGCAAATTCTTGATCGCCCCGTCCACTTCGCCCGTCGCAAGCAATTGTTCCGCGTCCGCCAAACGCTCGCTGAGCGTCGGCGGCGGCGCACCCGTTTCACTCTGCACGATGTTGGCGTTTGACGCGGAGGGACGAGTCAGAGAACGCGCGACCAAAAAGATCGCCGCCGCCGCTACGATAAGCGATGCGCCGACCACCGCCCACTGCCACCAACGCGACGACGCTCCCTCATCCGCCACAACCGTCGGCGCATCTGCATCCGTCTGCTCCGCTTGATCCTGCCCTTGCGCAGAGAGCGCACTCGCTTCCTCGCTTTGAGAGACGGGGTCGGACGCGGTCTTTTCGTAATCAACGGGAACGGTGAAGCGATTCGGCGTCGAGAGCGCGGAGGTGGCGGAAGGATCGCGCACAAGCGTCGCTTCCGGGTCAATCGCATAAGAATCCGATTCGACAGTGTTCTGCCCGTCGCTTCGGACGCGCTCATCGCGCAGCAATTCGTCCAACTCGCCTGTTTGAACTCTGACGGTTTCGGCAGCGCGCAGCGACGGATCGTCAATGTGAACGGTACCATCGGTCGGGCGTGTGTGCTCGGTGACAGGGACGGTGGCTGACAGTGGCGGAGGTGAGTTTTCGGTTTTGCCCGTGTTCTTGAGCGACGCGCCGCAGGAACGACAAAAACGAATTTCGCTTCCGGCGGACGTGCCGCAGTTTGAACAAATCTTGGTGGTCATCCGAGTGAACTCTTTAAGATGTCAACTCCGCGCGGAGGGCGCCGCCGCGTCTCTAATGACGATTGTGCCTCCGATGCGGTCGTGAAGAGCGCGCCCTTCGCGGTCGAAAATTGCGAGGAGAAATCCTAAACCGAACACGAGAAGCGAAAGTGGGTAGCCTACAACGTGGCGCAAAAGAACGCGCGCGACGCCGGGTTTACCCGCGTCCCCACGACGACTGATGCGCAAGCCGGTCGCCCATTTTCCGCAACTGCGCCCGGTCGCCGCAGGCAACGCGACGAAGTTCAGCACGCCTATCACTCCGGCGAGCACGTAGCCGCTCATCTCAATCGCATCACCTGAAGAACGCACGCCGCCATCGAACATTCGCGCCACGAGCGTGGCGAAAGCGAGCGATCCCATCACCAGCGTGTAATCAATGAGCAATGCGCCGCACCGCAAAGCGAACGGGGCAACCGCGTGCTCGACGCGCGACCCGGCAGTTGATACGGGACGAGCGCGCACCCCGGCGACTGAAGCTTGTTCCATGCGTGCCAAACTAAACGATCAATCCCGAACGATAAAATCCTTTAGAACGCTTCCTTATTCGCTTCACTTACCCGACCAAAAAATGAAGCGTCGTTTCGCCGAGGCGTAGGCGGTCGCCGCTCTCCAACACGCGCGGTTGATGCGGCGCAAGACGCACTGAATCGTTGACCACCGTGCCGTTGACGGATTCGAGGTCTTCGATCAGAAACGCATCGCCTTCGCGCCAGATACGCGCGTGGCGGCGCGACACCTTCGTGTTCGGATCGAATTTAGAGAGATCGATTTCGGGGAAGATGTTTGAATGCGGATCGCTTCGCCCGACGAGGTTGCTGTCTTTATTCAACTGATAAGAGTCGGCGAGTTCCGTCGTCCCCGCGATGACGAGCCGCGCGGTGGCGCGCGATTGGCGCAGAGCGGCCGAGGCTTGCGCGAGCGGCTGCCTCGCACCGCAATGCGCGCAGAACAAATCGTCGGCGGCGATGCGCCCGCCGCAGAAACCGCAGAAGACCGTCTCCATCGCCACCGTCCGCTCGCCGGGGCGCGCGGCTGGCACCTCGCCGTAAGAGACTTGCCCGGATTCCAGATTGTGCAGATGCGCGACGAGCGCATCGCGCATCTCGGCGGCCGAGCGAAAACGATCTTCCGGTTTGTGCTCGACGGCGTGCATCACAATGCGCTCAATCTCCGTCGAGATCGCGGGGTTGATCGAGCGTGGGGAGGGATTCTTCGCAAAATCGAAGATGAGTAGCGGGTTTTCCTGCGGGTCTGATCCGGTCAGCAGATGGAAGATCGTCGCGCCCAAGGAGTAGAGATCGGAGCGCGGTTCGACCTTGCCGCTGAAAAGCTCCGGCGGCGCGTAGCCCATTGTGCCGACGGCCGTCACGCCCTTTTCCTGCGTCGTCACCCAGCGCGCGATGCCGAAGTCAATCAGCATCACGCGCCCTGAGATACCGTCAATCATCAGATTCGCGGGTTTCAGATCGCGGTAGATGATCGGTTGCGGACGGTTGTGCAGGTAATCTAAAACATCAGCCACTTGCATTGACCATTGCGTGACCTTTTTTTCGTCAATGCGATTGTGCGGCGCGCTGCGCAAGCGCGCGAGGAAGTCGCCGCCTGAGATGTATTTCATCACAAGGTAGAAGCGCGCCGCCCGATCGTCGTAGAAGTAATCGTAGATCGTCGGGATCGAAGGGTGTTCGAGTTCAGCGAGCAGCATTGATTCGCGTTTGAAATCAGCGATAGCCTTCTCATGCTGCGTCTCGTCGAGCTGCGACTGAATCATCTCTTTGACGGCGCGCGACGCATCGCCCAAGTTGCGATCTTTGGCGAGATAGACTGCACCCATGCCGCCGCCGCCAATGCGCCTGACGAGTTCGTAACGCCCGTTAAGAAGCGTTCCGGCGTCGAGCGGTTTGTTGGAAGCGGTGCGCCCGCCAGTTGAACCAATGCGCCCGCCCGCCGTCCCCGCGCGGTAACTGCTCGTTCCCAATTGAGATTCGCGTTCCTCTTCGTTTCGATTTTGTTGTTTCTGCTCCGGGGCAACTTCGTCGGCGAACGGCTGTTCGGTCTCCGGCAGATCGTCGAGCGACCCGATCAAGGTTTCTTGCATTTCGAGTCGTTCGACCGCGACGGGCGCGGACGATTCTTCAAAAAGTCGCTCCGACGCGGCGGGCGTTTCCGCAGTGTCCATATCGCCGCCGTCGGTGGGTTGAGCCGCGGCCGCGGCCGGGCTTTGCACCGCGCCGCAAGCAATGCAAAATCGATCTTCGGGCGCGAGTGGCGCCGCACATTTTTGACACGAGGACATCTTACTGTTCAAAGAAACTTATTCTCGATTCCGCTTTGAGGCCACTTAATGTTCATTACTTCGTCAGGTAAAGTCGCAGAAAAGTTTTGCCGACGATGATCTCGTCCGCATCGCGTAGGGGTTGCAGATCGCCGGGCAAAAGTCGGCGTCCGCGATTAACGAACGTGCCGTTGGTCGAACCTAAATCTTCGATAAAATACTCGTCGCCGCGCCGCAGGATGCGCGCATGACGCCGCGAGACTTTCGCTTCCGGGTCGTCCGTGTCCAAGTCAACGTCGGGGAAAATTCCGCCGTCGGCGTCCCAGCGCCCGATCAGCGTTTCGTTTTCGTTCAAAAAGAATTCCTTGCCGGATGCGTGTCCGCGCTGAATGACAAGCTTGCACTGAGAAGTCTGCTGGAGCGAAGAATCAGAAACATTCGTTGAGCGGCGGGCGAAGAGTGGCGCCCCTTGCGCCGGAGCGACTTCGGCAGGCGCGCGACGCATCGCAGGTTCGGCGACGACGCTAGCCGAACCATTCGTTGATTGATTGGAACTTGAATTGCCGTTTCCGTTTCGCCCGCCTCCGGCTGCATCTTCCGCTTCCGCTTCAAGCGGGCGCATGAGGTAGTCGTGGTGTTGATGCGGCGTTTGCGTAAGCGCCGCGCCGCATTCGTCGCAATACTGCGCGCTGTCGGCGTTTTCCGTTTCGCACATTCCACAAGTGATCATAACCGTCTTCCCTCGTCTAACAACTTTTCGATCCACAGGCGGCGGTGCATCTCGCTCACGCCCGCGCTCCTCTTCTGTGTGAGGGGGCGCGCGGCGTGAACACTCTTCCGATTAAGAAATGCGTCCAGTATTGTACCCTGAAAAAGAGTGGCGCGGCAATGGATTGCAAATTTCACCTTGAAGGGAAAATAATGTATTTTTACTACCAAAGATTAAGGATGAAACTGCGAAGCGCGTTTCGACGTAAAACAACTATCGGCGTTCGCTGGAAGAAGCGCATACTCATTGTTCCCGACTGCAAAAACAACGCGCGGCTCGTTCGATTTCTTGTTCGCCGTTAATTTAAGTTTGATCCCCTGAGTGTTCAAAGGAAATTAAAACCTGATGGCTCTGAGTCGTAAAAAGAAAATCATTATCGGCGCGTCGGCGACCGTGGTGCTCGCCCTCGTTGTCGTGATCAGCATCTTCGCCAGCCGCTCGGACGCGCCCGAAGTGACGACCGTGAAGATTGACATGCGCCCAGAACTGCGCTCGACCGTCAGCGCCTCCGGCGAAGTGCGCCCGATTCAATTCATTAACCTGACTTCGGAAGTCAACGGCCGCATCGAACAGATTTACGTTAACCCCGGCGATCAGGTCACGCGCGGCCAACCCCTCGTGCGCCTCGACCCGTCGCAGTTGCAGTCGAGCCAAGAGGCGCAGGCCGCCTCCGTGCAAGGCGCTTACAGCGACGTGCAGAACGCGCGCACGCAAGTGCTTGCCGCCGAAAACAACGTCTCGCAAGCGCAGCAAAGTTTGACGGTCGCGGAATCGGGCGTCGCCGCCGCGCGCCAATCAATCGTGACGGCGCAAACGAGCGTTGACCGCGCGCAGGTGGACGTTAACACCGCGCAGCGCGAACTGCGACGCACGACGGAACTCGTCGAATCTGGAGTGGAGAATCGCGCTGCTTTGGAC
>JACCYN010000052.1 GCA_013696465.1 Pyrinomonadaceae bacterium | reverse complement strand
AGTACTTGCAGAGCAGACAAGGTTGATTACGGCCCGACTTGAACAATCAGCCAAGGCTTACTTTGTGGTTACTTTCTTCTCTAACTCTTTGTTGCATCACCTTTTAGCCATGCTGCGTAATTCCAGTAAACGGTAAAAAGCGGCAGGGTAAGAGTTGGTTCTTACCCTGCCGCTCATCGCTTTAGTTAATAGGCTTTAATGTCGCTTGCTCTTTAGCGGCGGCGCGAACGCGGGCGCGCTCCATCGCGGCCGGGTCGCACATCGCTTGGGGCGACGGTCGGCGTCGGCTGTGGCGCTTGCGCTCCCTGCGGCACAAGCCACAACTCGTAGGTGTTGCGCTCGCGATAGCCTCCGTTGACGACGACGAGACGGCTCGCGTCAACGCCGCGCACCGAGGCGAGGTAATTGCGCGCCCGATTGCCTAAGAACTCGGCGCTCCCGGCGCGGCTCGTGCGACCGCCGTAGACGAGAATGTAGCCGCGCGCGCCGGGATTATTCTGAAGCTCAATCGCCAAGTTGTCGAGGCGCGCTTTATCGTCGTCGAAAGAGATTGACGGAAACTCGTCGAACTTGCGCGGCGGAACAACGGCGGGCGGCGGCGGAATGACAGCCGTCGAAGCTTGCGCCGATTGGCGACAATTGCGGTCGCCCGATCCGTCGTCAACCGTCAGTACGGCCGTCACGCGCTGCTGCCGACCCAAGCCGGTCGAATCAACCGTGATGGTCGGCGTGCCTTGGCCGCTCATGATGCGCGCCGAGTCGGGGCTGACCGTCCACGTATAATTTAGTCCGGCCGTGCCGTTGTAGCTCGCGTTCGAGCTGAACGTAACCACGTCGCCATCGTTAACGGACGCAGGCGCAGAGACTTGCACGGTGTACGGGCAGGGCGAGCGTTCAATCGTTATCGTGCGCGGTTTGAAATTGAGCGCGATGCAATTCTTTTTTCCGGCGACGATGTTGAAATCGCGCACCCAGCGCACGCCGTTCGGAAATTGAATCTCGACGTTATGTGTGCCGGGCGCGAGGTCAATGTAGCGCACGGTGGCGGTTGTTTCGCCGGAGGGTTTACCGTCAATCAGAACGGGATAGCCAGCCGGATTTGTAGATAACTCGATGCGGCCGTACTCGGCCGTGCCCTTGCGTCGCTTTTCATTGCGGCGCGCGGTGGTTTGTTGCTGCTGCGCTTCTCGCCCGCCGCCGCTCGGCGTCTGCGCGCTTGAAGTTTGCGCCGAAAAAAGGGCGAACACTGCCACGAGGGCGAGACACAGGAAGCTACGTGCGGATGAGCGTGCCGGAGAAGCGGGTGTGTATTGTGTGTTCATCATTATTCGCCCTCCTTGCCCGCTTCGGTCGCGGCCTTTAGATTCTCAGCGAAACGGTTGGCGCGGCGGCGGCGCGCACTGGCGCCCATCGCAAGCATTCCTGAACCGAAGAGAAGCAGCGTCGCCGGTTCCGGGATCGGAGTGCCGGGAGGCGGAGGAGGCGTAGGGGTTGTCGGAACGGTCGGTGTCGGGGTCGTCGGAACGGTCGGTGTCGGGGTGATAGAGGGAACGTTAATCGGCGGATTGCCTTCGCCGGAATTACTCGAATTAAGGAAAAGAAGCGGAACGGCGGCTAATCCCAAAAGCGGCCACAGCGGAAGCCCGAAGCCGCCGCCGGGCAAAACGATCTCGCCGCAATCGCAAATCGTTCCCGTCACGTCGCCCAGTTCAATGGTATCAACATTCTGGTTTGAACCACCTTGCGGGGCGTTTGTCGAATCCTTTTGAGTTGAGCTTTTGGCGTCGAACGGACGGACGCCGGAAACAATTGTGGAATCGGACTGCTGCGAGATCGCACGAAGTTGAAGTTGCGCAGTTTGGCGAGCATTTTCGTTGTTGCTAATCGCCTGCACAACATCAAGGAGCCGTATGGGCCCGGCCTGCGCCGGAACGGCGATAATAAGTACGATGCCGAGCATCATAGCAATGGGGCGGAAAGCTTGATGCATACGAGGTATTCCTCCAATTCTTGAACCCGAAGCTCTTTTGAAGAAGAGCGATTTCTGAATTTACGTCTCCATTCTCAGAAAAATTAGAAACGCTTGCTAAATCTTTATCAAATAACTCGAACGCCACAGTTTGCGTTCGTCTTTATTAACAATCGCAGCCAGAAACACGAAAAACAAATGATCGTTACACGAAAGTCCGGCACGAATTCCCGCGAACGCTCACGAGCGCCTGAAACTTAAGATAGCGCGCTCCTTTATCGTCGCTGACTTGAAATTATCAATAAAGATAATTTGTGGGCAGCTTTGCCTTAATGAAAACAAACGTGAAATGAAGCATTTATTCCAATTTTTTACAATTAAACGACCGCGCGGCTTCGATGTCAATAAAAAAGGCTTGCCCGCTTGAGCAAACCTCTTTCCATTCAGTAATTTAGATGAGCAGCTTAGAAGTCTATGCTTCTTCGGTTCCGGCCGCTTCAGTCTTCTGTTTCTCTTCGCGCAGAATAGCCCTCCGCGAGAGTTTAATCTTGTTGCCTTCCTTGCCGATGCACTTAACCATCACCTGCTGCCCCTCTTTCACCTCATCGCGCACGTCGCGCACGCGGTGTTCGGCGATTTCGGAGATGTGCAGAAGTCCGTCTGTGCCCGGAAAAATCTCGACGAAGGCGCCGAAATCAACGATACGCGACACGGTTCCGAGATATGTTTGACCGATCTCAGCCTCGGCCGTTAAACCCATGATGCGGTCAATGGCCGCCTTCGCCGCTTCGCCGCTGGCGGTTGCGATCGACACGGTTCCGTCGTCCTCAACGTCAATCTTCGCGCCCGTCTCCTCGACAATGGAGCGAATCATTTTGCCGCCGGGACCGATCACGTCGCGGATTTTATCCGGGTTAATTTTGATTTGGATGATGCGCGGCGCATACGCCGAAATCTCTTCGCGCGCCTCGGCGATTGACCCTTCCATCGCCGACAGAATGTGAAGGCGACCTTTGCGCGCTTGCTCCAAGGCTTCGGTCATGATCTGCGAGTTGATTCCTGCGATCTTAATATCCATCTGTAGGGCGGTGATGCCTTGCGCAGTCCCGGCAACCTTAAAATCCATGTCGCCGTAATGGTCTTCCGCGCCCGCGATGTCCGAGAGGATCGCGTAACGGTTGCCCTCCATCACCAATCCCATCGCCACGCCCGCGACCGCCGACTTGATGGGCACGCCTGCATCCATCAACGACAAGCTTCCGCCGCAGACGCTCGCCATCGAACTCGATCCGTTCGATTCCGTGATATCCGAGACGATGCGCATCGCGTAGGGAAACTGTGACTCGTCAGGCATCACGGCTTCGAGAGCGCGGCGGGCTAAGGCGCCGTGTCCGATCTCGCGGCGTCCGGGAGAGCCGAAGCGCCCTGTCTCGCCGACGGAGTAGGGCGGGAAGTTGTAGTGCAGAAGAAACCGGCGTTTGATTTCGCCGTTTTCGAGATCGTCCATAAACTGCTCGTCGTCTTTCGTGCCGAGCGTCGTGGTGACAATCGCTTGCGTTTCGCCGCGCGTAAACAAGGCCGAGCCGTGAACGCGCGGAAGCCATCCGACTTCGGATGTAATGGGGCGAATCTCGGAGAAACGGCGTCCGTCCGGGCGGCGGCGATTCGAGAGTATGTCGTCGCGGAAAACCTTTTCCTTGAGCGTGTCGAAAATCTTTTTCGCCATCATGCGCTGCTCGCGCTCGTCTTCCGGGTAAGCTTCGACGATCTCTTTTTTAAGTCCGTCAACGCCGGAATAAGAAGCGAGTTTGCCTTGCCCAGAAGTGTCCAACGCGGCGCGGAGTCGCTCCGTGTAGTTGCGCTCGATCTCGCCCATCATCTCTTCGTTCAGTTGCGGGGCGACCACTTCGCGCTTCTTGATGTCGAGGGCTTTGTAGAGTTCCCTCTGCCAGCGGCAGAGGCGATTGATCTCTTTGTGCGCAAGCATGAGGGCTTCGACCATGATCTCTTCGGAAACTTCCTGCGCTCCGGCTTCGACCATCACGATGGCTTCCTCCGTGCCCGCCACGATCAGGTTCAGACGCGATTCTCTGACTTCATCATAAGTCGGGTTGATGATGTAGCGCCCCTCGATGAGGCCGACGCGCACGGCCGCAATCGGATTCGGAAACGGAATGTCGGAAAGGTAAAGCGCGCACGATGTCCCTGTGATGGCGATCACGTCGGGGTCGTTTTCCGCATCGGCCGAGATAACGCTTGCGACGACTTGCGTTTCGTTTCGATAACCTTCGGTGAAGAGCGGGCGGCAGGGGCGATCAATGAGGCGGCAAGTTAAAATCTCTTTTTCGTTCGGGCGACCTTCGCGCCGGAAGTAGTTGCCGGGAATGCGCCCGGCCGCGTACTGGTGTTCGCGGTATTCGACCGTGAGCGGGAAAAAATCTATTCCTTCGCGGGGGCTTTGCGCGCCGACGGCGGCGACTAGGAGCACCGTGTCGCCATAGGAGATGACTACGGAGCCATCGGCTTGCTTGGCGATGCGCCCCGTCTCAACCGTGAGGTCGCGCTCGCCGACTTTAATTGTCTCTTTCAGAACCTTGTTTACTGGCATCATTTTCTCCTCAACCGGGAAAAGTCAATCGGCGCGTTTTTTCATGCGGCGTCTCTTTCGCCCGCGCCGCGCACGTCCCTAACCCAGCTTCTAATTTTAATTTCAACTCGCGGCGCGCTACGTGAGGCGCGCCTCTAAAACGATTCGTTTTCGAGAGCGCCCGCTCAAAGGAAAAGCGGCGCGAACCTTCATGCGTGAAGACTCGCACCGCTTTCCATTTCGAGCGTGTTGCGACGAATGTTTCTTTGGAGTTCGTCGGCGGCAGTTTGCGCCGTCACGTTCGGCACTGTCACCAATTTTTTGTAGAACACCAAAGAGAAAAAACCTTTAACGAGCGTTTCACCGCTCTCCAATATTCGGCGGACGGACGAAACGCGCGCCTTGCATCGCTTACCGACGCAGGCCGAGCCGACCGATCAGATCGTGGTAGCTTTCAATATCACGTCGTTTGAGATACTCCAGCAGACTGCGGCGCTGCGAAACCATTTTGAGCAGTCCGCGCCGCGAGTGGTTGTCCTTCTTATGAGTTTTGAAATGCTCGGTGAGTTCGTTGATGCGTCGCGTCAAGAGCGCGACTTGCACTTGCGGCGACCCTGTGTCTCCGTCGTGCGTGCGGTATTCGCCGACAACTGTTTCCTTAACTTCTTTAGCTAACGTCACTACTTTTAATGGTTCTCCCACACCGCAGTAAAACCGCTATTTAACGGCAACCGCTAGATTTACAAAAACGAGAAGAATTTAACACGCCCGCTCGCGCCCTGTCTAGCCGCCGCCGAAAGCAGTGCAATCGGTTTGTCACTACTTATACCGAAAAAGGCGGAACAAGCG
>JACCYN010000021.1 GCA_013696465.1 Pyrinomonadaceae bacterium | reverse complement strand
CTTCATAAGCCGCGCGCTCTCTTTCGCCGAGCGGCTTCAAGATTCCCGAATCGTCGTGGATGACGCCGACCGTGTTTGAGAAGCCGAGTTCGATGGCGCGACGCGCAACCGTCAAAGCGTCTTCCGGGTTTTTGATGCCGCCGCCGACAACGGAGTTGATGTTGACTTGAAACGCGGCGTGTTTAGCTAAGTGTTGAAGTTTCTTATCGAGCAACTTCAAACTCTTTTTCGACACTTCGTCGGGTTCGACGTTATCAATGCTGATCTGTAAGTATTGAAGTCCGGCGTCGTTTAATTTTTGAATGCTTTCGGGCTTCATGTAGAAGCCGTTGGAGATCAGTCCGGCGATCATGCGGCGCACGCGGACGTGGCGCACGATGTCATAGATTTGCGGGTGCATCATCGGCTCGCCGCCGGAGATGGTGATGATTGACGTGCCCAAGTCAGCGAGTTTGTCCAAGCGGCGCTTCATCTCTGCGACGGGCACGGGCGAAGAAAAATTGTCGTACTCGTTGCAGTAGGCGCAGGCGAGGTTACAGCGGCGCATCGGGATGACGTGCGCAAGCACGGGGTGCTTCGTCGAAGCGAGTCCACGCAGGATAAAGCCCGCCTCGCGCAGTTTGAGTTCGATAAACTTATTCTTCTTCATCAAAGCTGTTCGATTCAATGCGCCGCGCGGACGCAAGAAAATGCGCGGCTACTGAGTCGTTCCCGTAAACCTAACGCGAAAGATTAAGCGAGATGCGCCGCGTAAGGCAAGGCGCGATCAGCGACAACCCTTTGTTCAATAAAGAGTCGAGATAAAAACGGAAGGGTTCCGGTGTTTGAAGCCAGAACCCTCATCGTTCGTTTGAGCAAAAATAAAAATTAGCTGCGCACGATCTTCACGTCGTTGCCGAGTTGCAGGCGGAAGTCGTTGGCAGAAATTCCGGCGTTCTTTTGCACGCTGAAAAGACGCACCGTCGTGTAATCATCATTCCGCTCAACCCACTTCGTCTGCACGGGCATCCCGGAATCGTCCACCCAAATCTCCGCGTACTTATAGCCCGCGTTTCCGCGCGGCGTGAGTCGCAGTTGCACGACGTGAACGCCGCCGTCCAAATTTCCTTCGCCGACGAACTGCACGGGTTCAAACTGCGTGCGCAGTTGCTGTTGCGAGACGTTTAAACCGAAGCCGAGCACGCTGCTGACGCGGTTGCGGTTCGAGTTGGCGTTGCCCTGATAAGCCATGTTGAGGCGCGGACGGAACAAGGTGTATTTCCCGTCGGTGACCGCCAGCATCTCGACCTGCGGCTTCTGCCAATCAATGCGCACGTTCGAGTTGCGACCCTTGCCGGGCATGTACAACATCGCGCCCATGCGCCGGTCGCAGTCGCCGATCTGCGCGTTGCATTTTTCCATCATGATGCCGGAGCGCAACGCGCGCAGTTCGCGGCGGTTGCGATCCATGCGATTAAGAACCGAACTGACAACCCCCGCGCTCTGCGCCTGCGTCGTGCGCGGGGCGAACACTACGGTTGCAGCCGCCGTGAGCACGGCGATAAGGCTCAACGTAGTCAATCTCTTCATACAGACTCCTTTAAGTGAATAAAGACTTTTGCCCGAAACGCGAGCAAATCCGACAAATTATATGGAACAACTAGCGTATGTCAACCTCGTAAGCGATGATACGACCCTCCGCGTCCCGCACGCGGCGCACGTTTTGAATCATCGCTTCGGGGCGATTCGTCAACTCGCGCACCCGCCGTTCGAGTTCTTTTACGTCAGGTTCAGGGCGGGAATCGCTCGCGTCGGCGGGCAGCCAGACGGGGGAGGAAACATTTCGATGCGCTTGGGCAAAGCGGGGTTCGCTCGACGGAAAGAGGCTTTTCGGCGTGAGAAAAATAAAGGCGAGGATCAGCACGCACAACACGTCATATTGCCATGTGCTGCGCCCGTAACGCCAGAAGAAAATTTGTTTAAGAATCTGCAAAATACCTTTCACCAGCCAATTTGTGCCTGATTTTTCTTCTTTTTGCGAATCCTTACTTACGGCGTGGGCCGCGTTAGACGGCAAACATTGACCGCGCAAGAAGCTGTATTTACGCACTCCGCGTTGAATCCTTTAACTTCTACCGAAGCAACAAAACCTTCGTTTTTATCTTCGCTTTTCTCAACCGTGATCGAAGCTGTGCCTTGACCGCTTGTGATCGTGCCGCCGTGAACCGTCCAGTTGAAAGTCGGCGTCACGCTCGCGTCTCCGCCGTTTACATTGGCTGTGAACGTAACAGGTTTTCCTGCCTCGTTGGTGTCCGGGCAACTGACTGTAATCGTCGGACAATCCGCCATACCTAAGCGGCTCGAAAGATTTGAGACGCCGGGTTGCGGGGAAGTCGAAACGAGAATCGCCAGAGTGATGTAAGAGAATATGTGCTTAAACATCTCACCAACCTTCTCGATTATATACGATGTAAGGTGAGCGAATCCAACGAACAACTTAACTGATGTGCACGGCGGCCGTGCGCTCAACGATCTGCCCGTCGCGCATCTGGACGATGCGGCGGCACATGGCGGCGGCTTCCGGGTTATGCGTGATCATGATGATCGTTTGGTTGAAGCGGTAGTTCAGTTCCTGAAACATGTTGAGGACGATGGCGGAGTTTTCGGAATCGAGATTGCCGGTTGGTTCATCCGCGAGGATGATCGCGGGGCGCGTGACGACGGCGCGGGCGAGGGCGACGCGCTGTTGTTCGCCGCCCGAAAGCTCCAGCGGTTTGTGGTGCATTTTGTCTTCGAGGCGCAGCAGCCGCAAAACTTCGTGGCGGCGTTCGGGGTCGTCGCCTTTGCCGTCGGATTGAATGCGCTCGGCGAGGCGTAAATTTCCTTCGGCCGTTAAGGTCGGGAAAAGATTGAAGCGTTGGAAGACAAAGCCGATCTTGCGGCGGCGGATGTCGGTGCGTGCGGCGTCTGAAGCAGCGGTTAAATCTTCTTCGTCAATAATGATGCGCCCGGAGGTCGGAGTCAGAAGCCCGCCGAGCAAATGAAGCATCGTGGATTTCCCGCAACCCGACGGCCCCATGATCGCCACAAACTCGCCTTCGTGCACGTCCAGCGAAACGCCGCGCAACGCATGAACATCCACGCGCCCGACGCGATAAGACTTCTCTAAATTCTCCGCCTGTAAAATCGTTTTCATAATCTAAAGAGTGATGAGTGATGAGTTAAGAATAAGTGCTCATCACTCATCACTCAATCATCACTTACTCATAAGAAAGCGCGTTAACGGCGTCGAGATTCGCGGCGCGCGTCGCCGGGTAGAGCGCGCCTAAAACGCCGCCGAGAAGCCCGATGGCCGCTGCGACAAGCGCCCATTCCCATTCGTATTCAAAGACGAGTCCATAGATGCGATTGATCAGGAAGCCGGAGACGAAGGCGATAACGAAGCCGAGCAGGAGGCCGATGGAGCTAATTGTGACCGCCTCTTTCTCAATCGTCGAGATGATGAAGCCGCGCGACGCGCCGAGCGCTTTAAGGATTCCGATTTCGCGCGTCCGCTCCGTGATCGTCGTGTACATCGCTAGCATCACGACGAGCGCGCTCACAACGGCCGCGAGTCCGACGAGCACGCGCAAGAAAGTGCCCAGGTAAGGGATGCTCTTCTCAAAGTTAACCACCACGTCGCGCGTTAACTGCATTTTGTTGCCCGGCAATTCGCTGTTGATTCGTTCGGCGACCGTCTCTTGTTCCGCCGCGTTGTGGCATTTGACGAGGATGTAAGAACATTTATCGGGCGCTTCGAGAGCGTCTTGCATCGCGGCGAGCGGCATCTTAATGCGTGCACCCGATTCCGGCGCGTAGACGCCCGTGACGCGGTAAGGCTTGTTGCCGAAAAGCCGGAGCGTGCCACCCACGTCCGTCTTCGAGTTGCGCGCCTTCGTTTCGTCAATCACTATTTCATCAATTTCTGCCGGAGCGCGTCCGCGCACGATCTTCGTTTCGTTGATCGCCGCAAAGGATTCCCACTCGACGCCTTCGACGTTTTCAAACCCGAAGCCGCGCCCCGTCTGATTCGCTTGAATCGCCACGGGAGTCGCCCGCTCGACGCCCTCAATCGCTTCGAGGCGCGAGGTGTATTGCGTGCTCAAGTTCATCAGCGAGGCGGTTAACTGCTGCGAGCCGGGGCGGGTGAAAATAATTTCAGCCCTCATGTTTGACGAACGTCGCTGGAGATCATTCGACATGCCGTGCGCGAGTCCCGTAAAGAGCATCACGAGCGTCACGCCGAGCGCGACGCCGAGCACGCTCATCAAGGTGCGTAAAGGGCGTTGACGAATGTTAGAGACGACGAGATTGTTCATGAAAAAGCAGGAAGTCAGCAGACGGAAGTCAGGAGACAGAATAAAGGCGGTTTCATTCTGACTTCTGGCTTCCGACTTCTTCCATCATTTAACGCTTTGCTGTGTGCGCGAGTCGAGGTCGGTTTCCGGCAGTTGCCACCTGTTTTGGAGGACGAAAATCTCCGGCTTATATGCCTCGTCGGTTTTTACATCGCCGGGAGTTTGATAGCTGATCTGAATCGAGTAGCGATCTTGCGGGCGCGTCAGCTCGATGCGTGAAGGCAGATTGTAGCGACCCGCGTCGCCGAAAGACTTCGGCTCCCTGTAAACGACATCAGTCGCAATGCTTCCGTTGGCGTCAAAGGTTTGCAATCTGGCGAGGCGCAGTGTGCCGAAGCGGTCGAACCAGAAGCGACGCGAAAGGCGCGCTCGCCCGTTTCCTTCCGGCGCAAGCTCATCCAAAATGTAATAGCCGCGCACGACGCGCGCGTTGCGCCCTGCGTCCTTACGGTCGTCCCGCTCTTCCGCAAAAGTCTCGCTGCGCGCGTAGATATAAGTTGAATTGTCACTTGCGACCGGACGCACGAGCAATGCGTCGGTAAAGTGTTGCGGACGCAAACCCGACAACGCGCCGACCGTGCGTTGCTCGGTCATCGCGCGCTTCTTCTCGCCGCCACCACCGCAATCCGCTTCCCCGCCGCCGCCCGTCTCAAGCTTCGGGTAAACGGAACTGTTCGTGCCGCGCACAAAGCGGCGATACTTCGTGTCGCCCTGCAACACGGCGACTTGAAAACGCTCGCCGTCCGAAGCCATTTGCGCCACGTCCGTCCCGGCGAATGGCACTTGAATTCGTAAGTTCACCCGTCCGGGTCGCTCGACGATTACCGTCCCGTCCGCCGTCCGATATTTCTCCGCCACGCCGCACTTGGCAAACGACGTATCGAGAAACTGAATATCAACTTTACCTCTGAGAGATTTAACGGACGCGACGCGGTTAATTTCGTTGATAAGTTGCGCGGTATCGGCCTCAACAAGCGGCGCGAGTAACGGCGGCACCGTTACTTTGCGCTTGATAAAATTCAACGACGAGCAGCCCTGAAGAAGTGGCACGCTGCAAAGAAGAATCAAGAATGCGGCGAAGCGCGCGGAAACCAACGCGCGCCGGAAAGAAAAGTTAATCATCGGTAGCCAAGAAGACGGACAGCGAGCAACGCTTGAGATCACTTGTTAAGGCTCTAATCCATCAAAAACTTAATAGGGCAAGCTAACAAAGCGCGTGCGCCCTTGTCAACGCGGCCGCGAATCGGAGGCGCGGGCGAAGCGCGCCGAACAACCGCACGGTAAATATTATTCCAACGAAATTTCATTGAACGGCGACCGTCGCATCTTCGTCGCCCACACGCTTCACCCGCGCGCGTTTGATGAATGTTTCCAGTTCTTTCAACTCAAGCTTCGCCGCCAGAATCGTGATCTCTTCGTTTGTTTCAAGCGTAGTTTCGCCCAGCATCTCGGAGGAATGAAAATGCGTTTCTATTCCGCCGCGTTGCGCGCGGCGCAGTCCAGTCATCGCCAGCGCGTGGCACACGGCGCGGTACACGAACCAATAGCCGATCACGTTTGGGCCCGGAAACCACATCAATAGAATCGTCAACGGTGCGATCAGCGCGTTGACCGTGAGCCATAACAAATGATAGCGCCAACGCGCGGTGAGGTAATGCGCCCACGCCTCTTGCGCTTTCTCTTCCGAAACGCGCGCCGGATGATAAAGTTCGATTGTCGTCGCAAGGCGAAGGCTTCGCGGCAATGCTTCGTGCGGCGAAATCTGATTTTGCAACCACTCCCACGCCCGTCGCATACGAAGACCGAAGCCGCTCTCCGATTCGTGTAAAACCTTCTGGAGACTTTTATACCGGACGATTGCCCAACCGTGCAGATTTTCGCGCAGGCCGCCTTCAGCCACCGCGCTCTGCGCCGCTTCATCGGCTTCAGTCGGCGGCAGCGGCTCCGAATAGAAGACGGGATGTTCTCCGTCCAGATTGAGCCAGTAAATTTTCACCCGTTAAATCTCCCGTCAAACTTTCCGCTTAACATTCAGGCGCAACGTAAATCTTTCTTTCGCAATCTCGTCGCCGTAACTTTGGGCGGAGTAAACTCCGATTAAGGAAAAGTCGTTTCGGTTGCCCCGCGCGCGCCTTTGACGCTTTCGCAAGTTCCGCCAAAATTCACTTCAACTTCGCGCGCTCATCCGCCAGCCCCTTCAAAACTTCGCTTACGACCTCGCCCGCCGCCCCTTCGAGTTTGAAATGGAGCGCAGTTGCGTTTTCCCAAAACTCGTCGAGTCCGCGCGCGCCAGCCCGCTCAAACGTGAGCGCCTGCGCCAGCAGATCGATCACATCCGCCGCTTTCACCAGACGCGCTTCAAGCGTCGCTCTTTCTTCATACTCTTCGTGCAACCAACGCAAACTCTCAGCTTGCCCGCTTCCGAGCGGTTTGACAATATCATTGAATGCCTTTTCTTCCGCCTTCTTCCGCGTCTCCATTCCGTAATAATGCAGCACGGCGCGCGGCAGATCGCCCGTACGCGCCTCTGCCCAGTCATGCAGTACCGCGAGACGCAACACGCGCTCCGCATCAACCTCCACACCGCGCCGCACCGCTTCATCTGCCAGCAACATCGCCACCACCACAACGCCGTAAGAATGCGCCGCAACTGTCTCCGCGCCCGGCATCTGTCCGCGCAACGTCCAGCCCGTACGGTCGAGCCGTTTCAAACGTTGCAGTTCGAGAAGCGTAGTGAGCATAGAGGGATTTTTGATTGACGATTTTTGATTTTAGATTTGCAATTCTGTTTTCGTATCTTTTTACCTGCAATCTCGAATTTGCAATCGTCAAATGAACAATCTTCGTCGTTCTTCAAATCAAAAATCACGGAAACATTTTTCCCGGATTGAGTATGTTGTTCGGATCGAGAGCGCGTTTGATTCTCTTCATCGCGTCAATCGCCGACGCGCCCAGCGCCAAATCTAGATACGGAGCTTTGGTGTAGCCGATGCCGTGTTCGCCGCTGATCGTCCCGCCCAACTCCACCGCCAACGCAAATATCTCGCCGACACACGCGCGCGCGCGCTTCACTGCCGCCGGGTCGTCGCGGTCGCACATAAAATTGACGTGGATGTTGCCGTCGCCCGCGTGACCGAAGTTGACGACGAAAGTTTCGTTGCGGCGTCCGATCTCTTTCGCGCCGCGCACGAGTTCCGACACGCGCGAGCGCGGCACCACCACGTCTTCGTTAAATTTGAGCGTGCCGTATTTTTTAATCGCCGGAGACAAGGCGCGGCGCACGTTCCACAGACGATCTGCGTCCGCCGTAGTCACGGCGCGCAGCACGTCAAAACCGCCGTTCGCGCGCAACACTTCTTCGACGACGAGCGACGCGCGATCAACCTCCTCTTGCGATCCGTCAACCGCGACGAGCAACAGCGCGCCAGCCTCTCTGGAGATGCCAAACGCAAATTCACTTTCGACCGCTTCAATGGCGCGTGCGTCCATTACTTCCATCGCAACAGGCACGAGTGAATATTGAGTAAAGAGCGGAACGCAGAGGCAAGCTTCCTCCATCGTGCGAAACGCCGCGCGCACGGTCCGCGTCGCCTGCGGCAGCGGGAGCAGGCGAAGCGTCGCTTCCGTGATAATGCCTAACATGCCTTCCGAGCCGCACATCAATCCCGTCAGATCAAACCCGACGACGTTCTTGCTCGTCACGCCCCCTGTTTTGATGATCTCGCCCGTCGGCATCACGACTTCGAGGCCAAGCACGTAATGCTTCGTCACGCCGTACTTCGCCGAGCGGATGCCGCCCGCGTTCTCCGCGATGTTGCCACCGATAAACGATTGTTTGTAGGAAGACGGATCAGGCGGGAAGAACAGGCCGCGCGCTTCAACTGCTTGTTGCAGATCGTATGTGACGACGCCCGGCTCGGTCACAACATAAAGGTCGTGAGCGTTGATCTCCTTGATTAAGTTCATGCGATCCGTGCCGATCACGACGCCGCCTTCTACGGGCACTGCGCCGCCCGTGTAACCGACTCCGCCGCCGCGTGCCGTCACCGGAAAGCGATGTTCGTTCGCCAGCCGTATCACTTTGGCGATCTCTTCGGCGGTGCGCGGGAAGAGCACCGCTTCGGGAGGAAACTTCTCCTTCACCGCATCCTGCCCGTAAGGTTCGACCTGCTCCGGGTCAACGAGCACGTGCT
>JACCYN010000017.1 GCA_013696465.1 Pyrinomonadaceae bacterium | reverse complement strand
CGCCGCGCTCTGCAAGCGGTCGCGCGCGGCGAAGACGGGCGCGGGCAGTCAACTGCGCTCTCCGAAGCGGCTTGCGCTTACTTCAACATCTCAACGCCCGACAATCTTTCCATCGCGCTCTACGCGCCCAGCATGACCAATGATCGCATCGCCGGATTCGCCAAGCATGTGATCGAAGCGGCGCGGAAAGATGATGACGTGGCGCGCGAACTGATCGCGGAGGCGGGCAGGGAGTTGGGGACGGCCGCCGCGGCCGTCGTCCGCAAACTGCGGATGGAATCTGAGAAATTTCAGGTGGCGTATGTCGGCGGTGTTTTCGTCGCCGCCGAGCTTGTGCTTGAGACGCTGCGCAAAGAGGTTTTACAAATCGCGCCGCAAGCTTTTCTCGCGCCGCCGCTTCTCGCGCCGCCTCTCGCCGCCGCGCGCATGGCAAGCCGCCACCTGCGCACTCTTGCGCTCGCAGGGTGAAGTTAAGTAGTGATGAATAATGAGCGATGCGTGATGAGTAGGAAGCTTTCGTCTTATCAAACATCTCTTTCATGCAATGTCAGAAGTGGTAGAACATCTTTCGATTACTGAGCAGGAGAATCCCCGCACGGCGAACATTGATTCGCTGGCGGCTGCGGAGATCGTGCGGTTGATGAACGAAGAGGACGCGCGGGTGGCGAAGGCGGTGAGCGAGGTGTTACTGGAGATCGCGCGAGCTGTTGAAGGCATCGTTGAGCGGCTGCAAAAGGGCGGACGTTTGTTCTACACGGGAACGGGAACTTCCGGTCGGCTCGGCGTGTTGGACGCGGCGGAATGCCCGCCGACGTTCGGCGTTTCGCCCGACACCGTGCAGGGCATCATCGCTGGCGGATACGACGCTTGTTACCGCGCGGTGGAAGCGTCGGAAGATGACATGGAAGCGGGAGCGCGCGACATGGCCGCGCGTGGCGTTGGGGGCGGGGATGCAGTCGTCGGCATCGCTGCTTCGGGTCGCACGCCCTACGCAATCGGCGCGGTGAAGCGCGCCCGCGCGCTCGGCGCATTCACCGTCGCGCTGACCTGCGCGCCCGCGTCGCCGATCACGCAGGAAGCGGAAGTGAGTATTGCTCCGGTTGTCGGCCCCGAAGTCCTCGCCGGATCGACGCGGCTCAAGGCGGGCACGGCGCAGAAAATGATTTTGAATATGCTTTCGACAGCGGCGATGATCCGTCTCGGTTATGTTTCCGGCAACCGGATGTCGAATCTGCAAGCGCGCAACTCCAAGCTTCAACAACGTGCCGTGCGCATCATCGGCGCGGAAACCGATTTGAACGAAGCGGCTGCGGGCGCGCTACTCGAAGCAGCGGGAGGTGATCTAAAAACGGCGTTGGTGATGGCTAAAGCCGGATGTGGAAGCGAGGAAGCTAAACAATCTCTCGATAAAGCGCGAGGCGTCGTCAACCGCGCGGTTGAAATTATTGCGGAGAAGGCAGAAGCGCGAATGACAACAGGCGGATCGTAACTGCGACGGAGTAGTGGCGCGGCGCCAAGAGCAAAGAGAGAAAAGGTAACGAACGATTTGGCGGAAGTCGTCAATGTGAACGCAGGGCTAAGGGATGCAGACCGGGGTGCGGTGAGATTGCATCCGGCGTTGCGAGATGTGCGCGCCGTGCTTTTTGATGCGGGCGGAACGCTCGTACATCCCGATTGGGAGAGGCTCGCGCTGATGGCGGCGCAAGAGGCGGGAAACGATTTAAGTCACGCGCAACTGCAACGCGCCTTAAGAGAGACGCTCCGCGACGCCGACATTTTTCTGCAACGCGGCGAAGCTTTGCCCTCCGACATGCAACTTCCCGGTTGGCTGTTTCGCCGTATGTACTCTGCGCTTGGATTAGAAGGTGAAGCTTATGAGCGTCTGAATCGTCGGATGGAGGCGGCGCACGGCGAACGTCATCTGTGGTGTGGATTAGATTCTGAGGCCGTGCCGGTGATCGCGGAGTTGAAGCGCGCGGGCTTGCGCGTCGCCGTTATATCAAATACTGAAGACGGAAGATTGGAGGAGTTGTTGCGGCTCGTCCGACTCGACACGCATTTCGATTTTCTAATTGATTCACACGCCGTGGGGCATCGCAAACCGGATGCGGCGATCTTTCGGTTGGCGCTCGCGCGGCTCGATCTGCCGCCGCACGAAGCGGCTTACATCGGCGATTCATACGGACACGACGCGCTCGGCGCCCAAGCTGCTGGGCTGCGTCCCGTTCTGCTCGATCCGCTCGATCTGTATCCACAGGCG
>JACCYN010000390.1 GCA_013696465.1 Pyrinomonadaceae bacterium | reverse complement strand
CTTCATCACCGCGCTGCCTCGTGTCAGTTGAAGCGACGTAGCCGCCGCTCTGTTCGGCGATGGCTGCAATGCGCCTGCCGCCGTCAGCGGGTTTGTCTGTTTCGAGCGTGAGCGCGGCATTCTGAATGATTTTGCGTTCGGTCGTTGTGGCTTGCGCCGCGTTGATATTCGCAGGCAATGAACTTTGCTGCGATGCGCCCGTGTTGCTGTTCATCGCCGACGTAGAAGGGGCGGCGCCGGATGATTCGCGCTGTTCAGCCACACGAGTATCAGATGATTGAGAACAGCCGCCAAGAATAAGGGAAGCCGACAAGAGAAGAGCTTTTAGGATTCGCAAACTTTGAAACCTCCGCCGAATTCTTGACGCCGCATCGCGCACTTTTTCGCAAACGTCAAGCCGTTGAAATTGGTATTCCACAGCTTGAACGCCGATGAAAATCTTTCTTGCGCGTGCCTTCACTTGTAAGACGCTTCAGCCATCGCCCGCCCGCTCAGGAAAGCGCGCATCGTTGCCATCATGCGGCGGATGCGGCGCACGACCTTCGGCGCAATCCACAAAAAGATAAGCAGGAAGATGGCGATGACAACGAGGATCGCGGCCGGATGAATAGCGGCTAAGGCGATGGCTCCAATGGCGAGCACGTCTTCCACAATCGAGAGCGTCCAATTCGTCACCGGCTCCGGGCTGAGGTTTGCCGTCGCGCGGGCGGTCGCCTTCGTGCCGTGCGTGGTGAGCGCGAGTCCGCCGCCCAAGAGCAGGGCGACGATCTGCACGGTCGGATGTAGATTGGTCGTCGCGGCAAGCGCGAGGATCGCGCCCGCAGGCACGCGCACAAACGTATGAACCGCGTCCCAGATCGTATCAACGTAAGGAACTTTATCGGCGACGAATTCAATCGTGTAGAGAAAAAGGGCAATGCCGATGATGATCCAGTTGTCGAGGACGTGCAGCCCGCCGGGAAGTTCAGCCAATTTGAAATGCTGCAACAGACCGAGCATGGCGACGGTCGCGTAAAGATTGATTCCGGCCGTCCACGACGCGCCGAGCGCTACGCCAAGAGTTTGAATTAAATCCATCGTTCACCTCCAGCACGGAAACCGCTCGATCTTACCGCTTCGTGCAGACCACACGACCGCTTGAACAAATAAAGCGATTCGTCATACTTCTTTGCCGCGCTCTGCGTCGTCGTCCGCGCCGTTTTCTTCGTTTGTGCCGCCGCGTTTGTCGGTGCGCTTGATGCCGAATTTATCGAGGCGGTATTGCAGAGTGCGAAATGTTAAGCCGAGAAGTTTTGCCGCTTTCGTGATGTTGTAGTCGGTGCGCTCCATCGCCTGCATGATGAGGTGACGTTCAACGTCTTCAAAGTCAATGCCTTCGGTCGGCAATTTGAATTGACTCTCGGCGGCGGGGCGCGACTCGGCGCGCACTTCGAGCGGCAGATCGTCTACGGTAATCAGATCGCCTTCGCACAAAAGGATCGCGCGCTCAATGGCCGACTCCAACTGCCGGACGTTGCCGGGCCACGCATAATCTTCCATCACGCGGCGGGCGTCCGTGTCGAGTCCGCGAATAAGGCGCGAGGTGTTGCGCGTGTGCTTTTTGAGAAAGTAGTCGAGCAAAACGGGAATGTCTTCGCGGCGTTCGCGCAAAGTTGGAACGTCAACGGAGAGGACATTGAGGCGGTAGTAGAGATCGTCGCGGAAACGCCCGTCGGCGACCATCCCACGCAAGTCGCGGTTGGTGGCGGCGACCACGCGCACGTCAATCTTAATCGGGCGCACACCGCCGACACGCCTGATCTCGCGCTCCTGCAAGGCGCGCAAGAGTTTCGCTTGCAGCGAAACGTCGAGTTCGGCGATCTCGTCTAGGAAAAGCGTGCCGCGATCCGCAACTTCAAAGAGTCCTTTCTTTTCGGCGTGCGCGCCCGTGAAGCTGCCTTTTTCGTGTCCGAAGAGTTCTGACTCCAAAAGGTTTTCGTTGATCGCTGCGCAGTTGACGGCTTGAAACATCTCGGTGACGCGCGGGCTTTGGTTGTGGATGGCGCGAGCGATCAACTCCTTGCCCGTCCCCGACTCGCCGCGAATCAAAACGGTTGAACTTGAGCGCGCGACCTTCAAGATCATCTTTTTGACATTTTCCATTTTCGGCGAGGCGGAGATGATCTCGGTGTCGAGCGCTTCGAGGCGCGAGAAGGCGCGGGCGAGTGTGGTAAGCAATGCTTCGCGGTCGTAAGGTTTTTCCAAGTAGTCGAACGCGCCGCGCCGCAAAGCTTCTTTCGCCGAATCAATCGAGCCGTGCGCGGTGAGGAGGATAACGATGATCGAAGAATCGTAAGCGAGGAGACGCCCTAAGAGTTCGATGCCGTCCATGCCGGTCATCTTCAGATCAGTTAAGACGAGATCGAAGCGGCGCTCTTTGAGCATCTTCAACGCGGCTTCGCCGGAGGATGCGGTAGTGATGTTGTAGCCCTCGCTCGCCAAGATCATCTCCAAAATCTCGCGCTGCGATTTCTCATCATCTACGACGAGGATGTTTTTGCGTGCCATAGTTCCTCAAAAGGGAAGTCAAAAGTAAAAAGGCAAAAAGTAAATGTCAGAAATGATTATACTCCGACTTCTTCATTTTCCCCTTTACCATTTTCCTTGTGACTTCCATCCGTTGTGGGCAGCGTGACGGTGAAAGTTGTGCCTGAGCCTTGTATGCTGTGAACTTCGATAGTGCCGTGATGATCGTCAACGGCCTTTTTGACAATCGCCAGACCCAATCCGGTGCCCGTCTCCTTCGTTGAAAAATAGGGTTCAAAAACTTGCGAGACGTTTTCGGGAGCGATCCCCGCGCCCGTGTCCGCGAAGCTGACGGCGACGCGCCCATCCGCCTCCTTCGTGATCGAAACCGTGAGTTTGCCCACGCCCCCTTCGGTCGCTTGCAGTCCGTTGATGATCAAATTGGTGAAGATCGAGCGTAATGCTTCCGCGTCGGCGAGGACGGGCGGCACTTCGCCCGCTTGTTCGACGCGCAACTCGATGTCGCTCTCCGCCGCCTGCACCTCGACCATCCGCAGTGCATCTTCGACGCTGGCGCGCACGTCAACCGGGCGTAAAGCAAGTTTCGACGGCCGCGAGTAATTAAGAAACTCTGAGATGCGCGTGTTGATGCGAGCAACTTCCGACTTCACGCCGCTCGCCAGTCGGTCGAACGTCTCACGCTTCTGCGGGTGTTCGGGCGCAAGCGAAGTTTGCAGGTGATCGAGCGTGAGGTTGATGTAGTTAAGCGGATTTCTGATTTCGTGCGCGATGGCGGAAGCGAGGCGACCGACAACGGCCGAGCGTTCAACCATGTTGAGGCGCGTTTCGAGTTCGCGCGTTTTCTCCAGTCGCGCCGTCATGTCGTTGAAGGTCATGGCGAGCGCGCCCATTTCGTCGCGGCGCGAAGCGGCCGGAACGTGAAAATTAAAATCTCCGGCGGCGACTCGCCCCGCCGCGCTCGATATGTCTTTGATCGGCTGCGTGAAGCGCCACACGAGGACGGCCGCGGCGAGCGTGGCGATAAGCCAGATCAGCAGCGTCGGCAGCAGCGGACGCAGGGGTTGCCAAGGTGATTCGCCGCGCGCCGGGTCGGCCGAGCCGAGCACGACCACAATGTAATTAAATCCTTTGTCGGTTTCCAAGCGAATGGGCACGGCGCGCGGTTCTCCGGCAACGGGCTGCTGCAAAGCTGATGACGAGGGCAGCAATTCTTTGATGTCATCCGTTGATTGTCCGGCATTGACGAGCGGGATTCTCTTTAGCACCTCGGCGGCGTTGAAGTACTGCGTCGAATTGTCCGCGAGCGTTCTCGGCAGGTAATCGGGATCGAGACTGTCGTCAATGCGCCCGGCGTCGTTGACGACGAGAATGTTCATCACGCGACCCTGCTGTGAGTCGAGCAACGGCGATTCAACTTGGCGCACCAAATCTTTCATGTAGACGCCAGCCGAAAGACTCCGCAGCGCAAGGGCGACGCCGCCCGCCAGCTCCTGCTCCTGTTCGGCGATCACGCGGGCAGCGCGTTGTTCGGCGCGGCGGTTAAAATAAAATTGCACGCCAAGCGTTGTCACAAGCAACACGGCGAGCACGAGCAGCAAACGCGCGCGGAAGCTGTAGATGAGATTGAGCAAGTTCATTTGACGATGAGTTAGATGCTGTAAACGACGACCGCGCTCGGTTTGCGTCGAGGGACATGATAATTTCGTTGCCGCGAGTATCAATGAGATGTTATAGTCGCTGGCGGCGCTCCAATGCAATCTCCTCGGAGAGCCGCTTGCGGAATCTTCCCGCCCCATCTGTTGTTGACGACTCGAAGGTTGGAAAGCCTTAGGAGACACTGAAAGGATTGATGCGGCTTCCCACAATCTTGAATTTGCGAAGGCGTTCGTGCCACGCCCCTTCGTCGCGCCACCCGCACCGCCGACGGAAAAGTTTTAACGCCATCTCTCCGGCATTTTTATTCACCCGTTCTCCCCTATAAATTTAGCAGCGAGGTTCCCCTATGACGCCAAAGCTCCAACGCTCACAGGCAATCATATTCGTTCTGGTGACGTTCATTACAAGTTTAGCTCTCGCGCTTCCCTCGACTGCGACTGCGCAAAGAAGATCGAGAAAGGCTGCCGCGCGCACGGAAAAGGGAAGCAGTAGAACGTCGGCGAAAACGAGCGCGGATCGTCGCGGACGCGATACGGACAAATCGCGTCGCGCTTCTGATGACGATAAAGGGAAGCGCGGTGGTTCACGCCGCGAGCGCCTTGAGCGCGCCAGACGTGAAGCCGAACAGCGCCGCCGCGAGGAAGCCGAACGACGCGCCGAAGCTGCGCGGCGCGCCGAGTCCGCCCGCCAAGCAAGGCTCGCCGCCATCGCCCGCCAGCGCGCCTTAGATCAAGCCCTGCGCGATGAAGCGGTCGCAAACATTTCACAGGACAGCACGACGGGCGAAGATTTGGAAGTGCGTCGCATCGCGGTCGCCGCGCTCGGCCACCGCGCTGGAACAGTTGTCGTAATGGACCCGCGTTCGGGTCGCATCTACACGATTGTAAATCAGGAATGGGCGCTGCAACGCGGCTACAAACCGTGTTCGACCGTGAAGTTGATAACGGGACTTGCCGGAATCAACGAGGGCGTGATCGAGCCGACGCAGCAGATCGCCGCCGCCAGCTACCGCATTGATTTAACCGACGCGCTCGCTTACTCCAACAATCCTTTCTTTCAATCGGTCGGCATTCGCGTCGGCTTCGACAAAGTGGTTGGCTACGCGCGCCAACTCGGCTTAGGCGAGCCGACCGGCATCAACTACCCGAACGAATACGCCGGGCGGGTGCCCCTCTACAAAAGCGGGTACGGCCTGGGCCGCGTCTTCTCGCACGGCGACGACATCGAGGTGACGCCCGTGCAACTCGCCGTGCTCGTCTCGGCCATCGCCAATGGCGGGCAGGTGCTGACGCCGCATTTGCCGCGCACGCCGGAGGAGACTTTTCAATTCAAAACCGAAGTGCGTCGCAGGTTGAACATTCCCGTTGAGAGTTACCGTCGTTTGCTTCCGGGCATGATCGGCGCGGTCAATTACGGTTCGGGTAAGAAAGCTTACGACCCGCTCCAGACCATCGCCGGAAAGACGGGTACGTGCATCGGGCAGAACGGCGGCTGGCTCGGACTCTTCGCTTCCTACGCGCCTGTCGAAGACCCGCGCCTCGCGGTCGTCGTCATCTCGCGCGGGCCTGACGCACGCGCGCATTTCCCCGCGCATGTGGCCGGAAAGATTTACCGCGCGCTCAACGGTCGCTTCGGACGACGCAGAAACGTCCCCGTAGTCGCCACCGCGCCGAACGTGCTCGCTCCCCAGCCGAAATTAGATTCGCGCACCGCCGCGGCGATCAGCAGCGAAGAGGCGGAGGCGGAAGCGAGCGTTGATTCGACGTTGGACGGCACGATGGCTCCGCGCGACGCGCAGCAGCAACCGCGTCGCGGCGTGCGCAGCGTGTTGCAGCCGGTTGAAACGAGGCCGGAGATCAGAGCGACCGAAACGACGACGCGCCCCGCCGCGCCGAGCGCGAACAGAACCAACGGGGCGAACGAAAGACCGCGCCGCGTGCTTTCCACCAGTCCGTAAAATCGCCGCTTCAATCAACATTCAAGATCAGTCAATCTGTTCAGCCCCGTTGTCGCTCGTAAGTTTTATGAAACGAGCGACAGCGGGGCTGAACGGTTTTTCCCTGCGGTCGGGAAAATTTTATCTTTATCATTTCACGCGCTTACACCTTGACACGCTTCGCAGGCTTAAGGCAGGATCATGCCCGAACTTAATCCCCAAAAGGTTTTAGTTGACGCGGATAATTCAGCTCCCCCGACAACTTAAGCGCCGGAGCGCGAGGCACGTAGCGGGCGGCAACCCGTAAGCTGCGTGTTTGCATCTGATAGAGCACGCGCGACGCTCCTCAAAGTGCGGGACTGATTTTCGCGCCCCCTGACGTTTGACAAATTTATTGCTATCACGATTAGTGCTTGGAGGACATAAGGCTCAATGAAAAATTCGATCAAAACTCTCGCCTTTGCGGTCGTCGCCTTTGCGTTCGCGCTTCAGCCCGTCGCGTTCGCGCAAGCCCAAACCGCCGCTTCGGGAACAGCGACCGCGCAAGACACCGCCGCGCAAGAGAAGCGCGATCTCTACACCAAGTTTTATAACGCGGTGACTGCCAACAAGCAGGACGAAGCGTATCAATCGGCGCAAGAGTACGTGCGCAAGTATCCGAACGACACGGACGACATTGCGAAGTACGTCCGCACCTTCATCACAACTTACGAGAAGAATCAAGTCTCACAAAAGTACACTGGCTTCTACGGGTTCATTCAAAAGAAGGATTATCCGGGCGCTTTCACGCAGGGTAAGCAGCTTCTCTCGACCGACCCGAATGATATGAGAGTGCTACTGAACCTCGTTCAAGCGGGCTATCTCGCCGCCGTCTCCGGGAATACGTCCTTGAGCGCTGATGCCTCCAATTACGCTAAACAGGTGATCGGATTGATCGAGTCGGGTAAAACGCCGGAAGGCGAGAAGCCTTGGTATCCATTCAACAATCGTGACGAGGCGCTTGCTTATCTCAATTACTACTACGCCGCGATGAACCTGAAAGCTGCGCCCGCCGACGCCGCCGGTTATTTGGTCAAATCCGTCGGTTATGAATCGCCCTTGAAGCGCGATCCTTCGATTTATTACCAACTCGCTTATGCTTATGAAGCAGGCGAGTATAAACGCCTCGGCGACAGCTATCAGGCTTTCGTCGGTAAGGATGAGACGCCGGAGAGCAAAGCGGCGCGCGCGAATCTCGACCAAGGCGCGGATCGCATTATTGACGCGCTCGCCCGCGCCATCGCCTACGCGGACGCCGACCCGAAAAACAAACAGAAGTATGCGCAACAGCGCGCGCAGTGGATGACCGCGTTAACGCAGATTTACAAATCTCGTAACAACAATTCAGACGCCGGATTGCCTCAGTACATCGCGTCCGTCTCCACAAAGCCGATGCCGCAGTTTAAGCTCGTCACGGCCGAAAGCATGACGACGACTCCGGCGAGCAGCACGACGACCACGCCTGCGGCGACTTCAACGACGCCGAGCACCGGAACGACCACTCCGGCGACGACGACGCCCGCCCGCCCGGCAGCCACAACGACGCCGGGCGCGCCGAGCACAACGACGACGCCTGCGCGCCCGACCGCGACGCCTGCCGCGCGCCCGACGACGACCACGCCGCCGTCCACAACGCGCCGTCCGTAACTTAAAATACCAACCTTCCGACCTGTAAGCCGGACGCGAGAGTTAAATTCGACGCTCGCGCCCGGCTTTTGTTACAATCCTTGTATCGTGAAGAAGACCACGCAAAACCACGAAGACATCGGCGCGCTGGAGAAAGTTCTCGGTTACGAATTCACCGACCGCGCGTTGCTTGAGCGGGCGATGACGCATCGTTCGTGGGCGCACGAGGAGACAGGGCCGGGCGAGGAAGAGCAAGCGCGTCGCCTACACAATGAATCCTTCGAGTTTGTCGGCGATTCCGTGCTCGGCCTCATTGTCGCCGATTACCTTTTCAGCGAACACGAAAACTTAACTGAAGGCGAACTGTCGCGGATGAAACACCGCTTGGTAAGCACGGCAACTCTGTGCAAAGCCGCCAAGCGAATTGATCTCGGCAGCTACCTGCGCGTCGGACACGGCGAAGAGAAATCCGGCGGACGGCGCAAGCAAGCTCTGCTCGCCGATGCGTTCGAGGCGGTGATTGCGGCGATCTACCTTGACGGCGGCATCGAGGCGGCGCGCGGCTTTGTGCAACGCGCGTTAGGGGCGGAACTCCAAGAATCCGACCCGGAAGCCGCCGCCGCCGCCGATCACAAAACGGCCTTTCAAGAATTTCTGCAAGCGACCGGTTGCGCCGCGCCGAATTACGTTGTGATCGAAACTCAAGGGCCGCCGCACCGCCGCACGTTTCACGTTGAAGCCTGCTGGAACGGCGGGCGCATTCGCGGTTGCGGCCGTTCCATCAAAGCGGCCGAAATAGAAGCCGCGCGCGAGGCGCTCGCGCAACTTCGCAGTTCGTGTTCGCAAACTTCGGACGCCGCGCCGCTTCAATCGCAACCGAAAGTCGAAAGCGCGTAGGCTGCAAATGTCGCGGCTTAAGAGCCGGGGGAAGCGCTCCGAAAATCGCGTTAGTAAAGTTAGGCGGCGCAGTTGATTCGCGATTGACCGTGCGGCGACCGTTTACCTACGATACTTTGCATGAAAGAAGAAGGATTATGAGTATTGCCGAGCCGGTGGTGAAAAGAGATGAGCGCGAAACGGTGATCGAGGAAAGGGCGAGCGACCGCGCGCGAGGGC
>JACCYN010000371.1 GCA_013696465.1 Pyrinomonadaceae bacterium | reverse complement strand
TCTTCTTCGTGTATCGCTCGTTCTACGGAATGCGCATTATCGTCGAGCGCGAGACGAGAGTGGAGGAGATACGCGAGGCGGTCGGAGACTAAGAGAAAGTAAGCAGTGAGCGGTGAGCAGTAAGCAGGTAAAACAGGCCTGTTTTCCTTATCGCTTACTGAGGAAACTATGAATACATCTTACGCAAGAACCGAAACACTGCTCGGCGCGTGGCTCGCGCCGATGGATGCGGTGCGTCAAATGGCGTTCGTCGTCGCGTTTAGTTTGCTTACGGCACTGTCGGCGCAAGTGGTGATTCCGCTTTATCCTGTGCCGATCACGGGGCAGACGTTCGCCGTGTTGCTGACGGGTGCACTTCTTGGATCGCGTCTCGGCGCGCTGGCGATGATCGCTTATCTCGCCGAAGGCGCGAGCGGCTTGCCGTTCTTCCGCGAAGGCAACGGCGGTATCGCTTATCTTCTGTTCAGCCCGACATCAGGTTATCTGCTGTCGTATCCGCTCGCGGCGTTCGTCGTCGGCTACTTGGCTGAACGCGGTTGGGATAAAAGATTTTTGACGGCGGCGGCGGCGATGGCGTTAGGCTCGATTGTGATTCTCTTTTGCGGCTGGGCGTGGCTCGCGCGTTTGATGGGGGCGACCGCCGCGTTTCATGTCGGCGTTGAGCGATTTATCGTCGGAGACATCATCAAGATCGCGCTCGCGGCCGCCGCGTTGCCAACAGGCTGGGCGTTCTTGCGCCGCAAAGCTTCACGCGAACTTTAAGCTCGAATCAATCTTTGATTTCATAAGCCTCTGATCACTTTTATTTGATCAGAGGCTTACCTTTTTTCCAACACAAATTTGCGTAAGCGGTAAATTTCTATGAACACGATAAAGGTTCGTTCGCATGAACGCGAAGAGATGATCGAGATTACCGATGAAGTACGAAAGCGTTTGACGCAAGCGGGCGCGCAAGACGGGTTGTGCGTGCTCTTTGTCCGGCACACCACGGCCGGACTCACCATCAACGAAAACGCCGACCCGGACGTTGTGCGCGACATGCTTTCGTTTCTGCGCACCACGATCCCGCAACATGGCGTCGGTGATTTAGTTTTCCGCCACGCGGAAGGAAATTCCGACGCGCATTTGAAAGCGAGCTTCTTCGGCTCAAGCGTCACTGTGCCGTTTGAGGGTGGCGAGTTAATGCTTGGGCGTTGGCAGGGAATTTACCTGTGCGAATTTGACGGCGCGCGCGAGCGGCAAGTGATTATGAACGTCATCGGGAAGTGAAACGGTAAGGAAGAGGCACATGGGATTTGACTTCTTCGCTTGTTTCTTACCACGCGCGCGACCAGCGCGGCCCACGATGCTCTGCATCTCTTAAATGCGCGTCAACTCCGGCGCGGAGTTCAATCAGGCGACTGAAAAGCCAGAGCAGATCGGAGAGGCGATTGAGATACGGAATCACTTGCGGGGCAACCTCCTCGCCTTCGTCTAACTGCACGACGAGGCGTTCGGCGCGGCGGCAGACTGTGCGCGCGATGTCGTAAGCGGCCGACGCGGTGTGTTCGCCGGGCAGCGACCAATCAGCGAGTATGCCTTCCATCCCTTCAATCCGATTAACTTCTTTCGTCAGCCTTTCGACCATCTCTGTGTTCACGTCCTGCGGCTCTTTTTCGTGCGCACGCGGATTGGCGACTGACCCGCTCACAAGGAAGAGTTCGCGTTGAATCTCCTTCGTGAGTTCGGCAACTTCTCTGTCTTCACAGATCGAGCGCGCGAAGCCCATCACGGAGTTCAGTTCGTCAATCGTGCCGTAAGCCTCAACGCGCAGATCGGCTTTCGAGACGCGGCGTCCGCCGATCAGCGCCGTCTGCCCTTTATCTCCGTGCTTCGTCGCAATGCTCATTGTCCGCGCGCTCTCCTTCGTTCGCCTGTTGCTGCGTGTTGTTCGTAGAAATCTTCGACAAAATCCTTCATCCCGCGTTGAAACCAATTCATGCCGTAGCCTTTGGCTTCCGCCAGCGCTTGCCTGTCCGTCCAGCCATCATGCGTGATGCGGTAGCAGGCGATGATTACGCCGGTGCGATCCGCTCCGCGTTTGCAGTGAATAAAAACAGGGTAATTCGTTCGATCATCGAGCAGCGCAAGCACGCGCCGCACTTGTTCGTCTGACGGCCGACTGAAATCAGGCATCGGCACGTTGATGAAACGTAAACCCGCCGTTTCAGCTTCCTGTTCTTCTGCTGCGGTGCGCTCGTTCGCGGCGCGCAGGTTGATGATGGTTTTAATGCCGAGTTGCGCGAGTCTTCGGATGCCGCCCGCGCGTGGTTGCGCGCCGCGATAGATGTGCAGGTTGACTTGACCAAAATTCGGAAGCTCTTCATAACTCGTCGCAGTTTGCGCTTGCGCGCCCGCCGATACGAGTAACGTGAATAAAGCGACGGCTAGCAACTTCGAGTTATGTACGCCGCCGGGCGAGGAGTTTTTCATAAAGCTATTATGCGCCTTGCGCGCAACGCTTCAAAGTTTTTATCTCTTACATCGCCGAGTAGCGTTGTTGCCTGCGCAGCAGCCAAAGAAAGACGGGGCCGCCCGCGAGCGCCGTGATCACGCCGACGGGAAGTTCGCCCATCCCCGTTGCGGTGCGCGCCACCGCGTCCGCCAG
This sequence comes from Pyrinomonadaceae bacterium, assembly GCA_013696465.1. Taxonomy (GTDB): domain Bacteria; phylum Acidobacteriota; class Blastocatellia; order Pyrinomonadales; family Pyrinomonadaceae; genus JACCYN01. The sequence goes on along the minus strand of JACCYN010000371.1, from coordinate 5,717 downwards.
CATTAGGAACGTCGCGCCGAGCAGAAACGAGCACGGCAGCACAACGCGCACGTCTTCACCGAACAGAAGACGGACGGCGTGCGGCACGATTAGTCCGACGAAGCCGATAGTGCCGCCGACCGCGACGGTCGTGCCGACGATCAAAGACGACGCGATGTAGACGAGACGTTCGCTGCTCCGCACGTTGACGCCGAGACTGGCGGCCGTCTCTTCGTCAACCGCGAGGAGGTGAAGATCGCGCGCGACGACGAAGAGCACGATCCATCCGGGCACGAGAAAGATGAGCATTCGCCAGACGAGATCGAAGCCGACGACATCAAGGCTGCCAATCGTCCAGCGTAAGATTTGCAGGGCGCGCGTGTAGTCAGTGAGGTATTGAATTAACACCACGCCTGACGCGGCGATGACGTTGATGACGACGCCTGCCAGCAGCAACGCGCCGGGAAGGACGACCGCGCCCGTGCGCGCGAGTCTATAAACTACCGCGACACTCACGCCTGCGCCCGCAAACGCGGCGAGGAAAACGAGCGGCACTCCGCCGACGCGCGCGCCAAGTCCGAAGGCAATCGCTAATCCCGCGCCGAGCGCGCCGCCGCCGGAGACGCCGAGCGTTAAGGGTTCGGCCAAGGGATTGCGGAACAAAGCCTGCAGCGCCGCCCCGACCATTGCGAGCGACGCGCCGACGATTGCGGCGAGAACCACGCGCGGCAAGCGAAGTTGAAAAAGAATGGCGCGCGCCGTCGCATCATGTTTGAGCAGTGAGAAGTCGAGCGTCTGATAGCCGACGGACAGAGAGATCGCGGCAGCGAGCAGAAATATGAAAAATAACAGAACGAGCGCGCGCCGCAAACGCCCGCCCGCCGGTGACGAACTCGTTGCGGTTACAAGACGCGCTCTTGCAGCGCCCTCCTGTAGGTTTGCGCTCGTTCGAGCATTGATTTCGCTTCGGCTCTTCATCCCGAGATCACAATTCAGACCACACGAAGGTGCGGTTAAAAACACGCCGCGCGCGAACGTGCTCGTCGCCGTAAACGTCTGCGAGAATCTTATCCTGCAACACGTCGGCGGGAGCACCGTGCGCAACCACTTCCCCGCAGCGCATCGCAAACACAGTGTCGAACGCCGGATCGAGTAGTCCGAGATCGTGCGTTACGACGAGCGCGGTGATCGCTTTCTCGTCGCGCAGTCGGCGCAGGTGGCGCAGCAACGCGGTGCGATGTTTCAAGTCGAGCGCGGATGAAGGCTCGTCTAAAAGCAGGCACTGAGGTTGTTGCGCGAGCGCGCGGGCGAGCGCAACCATCTGTCGTTCGCCACCCGACAGCTCCGTGACGGGGCGCGGGGCTAAATGAGAAGCGTCAACCGCCGCCAACGCATCGCGCGCAATCTCCTCGTCGCCCGCCGTCTCAAAACGAAACCGCCCCGCGTAAGGGCTGCGACCCGTCAGCACGACTTCGAGCGCGGTGAAGGGAAAGACAGAGTTGATCGTTTGCGGAACATACGCGATGCGCTTCGCACGCCCGCGCGGATCAATCGCGGAAAGCGGCACACCGTCAAAAAAGATTTCGCCGCTTTGAGGCTTGAGAATTCCGGCGAGCAAACGCACGAGCGAAGACTTCCCCGATCCGTTCGCGCCGATCAAAGCCGCGAGGCAGCCGCGCCCGATTGCGAGCGACGCCCCGCGCACAACATCGGCAGCGTTCTTTGCCGCCGGATAAGCGAAATGAAGTGCGCGCGCCTCAAGCAGAGAGCGCGCCTCTGTCGTCGCTGGCAAAATTTCGTCAGCGGCTCGTGTCACCTTGCGAAGACCTCCGGGTGGATAAGCTCCGCAAAGCGGCGCGCGGTTGTGCCGACGAACTGCGAAGGGTGAAGCACCGACACATCCGCTATCGGGTAAACTCGATTCGCTTTGACGGCGCGCACTTCCGCGAGTTCGCGCCACACCGCTTCGGAATCTTCAGCTAACATGCCCCCGGCCTCCGCGCCCTGCACCATGTCAATGATGATCTCAGGGTCGAACGACAGGATCGCTTCCTTGCTGATCTGCCCGTAGCCGGAGCGTGAAGACGGCGCAATCACTTCGCCGCCCGCGATCTCGATCAACTGCGCGATGAAGCTTTCCTTTGTCGCTGCGTAAACGTCGCGCAGCGTGCCCGGCGCGCGGTCAACGACGCAGAGCACGCGCGGGCGCGACAAGTTTTGTGTTCGCGCGCGCACTTCATCGAGTTGCCTTTGCGTTTCCTTCAGCAATCCGTTCGCTTGTTCCGTATTCCCCGTTGCGCGCCCGATCTCGGTGATCGCCGCGAGCGCATCGTCAAGCGTGCGGCTTTTGACGGCCGCCGTGCGGATGCCGAGACTCTCAAAACGATCTTTGACGAACGGCGTTTGCGCGTCGGTGAACACGACCAAGTCGGGGCGCAGCGCGGCGATGCGCTCGATGTTCGTGTTCTGCCAACCGCCGACGCGCGGCAGGCGTTCGACCTCCGGCGGATACTTGCAATAATCCGACACGGCGACGACGCGCGGAAAAGCCCCAACGCCTGCGAGTATCTCCGTCGTGCTCGGCGTTAAAGAGACGATGCGTTGCGGAGCTGTTCCCCTGTTGTCGTCGCGCGCCTCTAGCTTCGAGGACGAACAGGCAGTGAACATCACGGCGAGAAGCAGCAAGATTGACAGAGCGAAAACTTGAGTCGCTCTTTCCAATCTCCGTTGATGCTTAACTTCTTTCATGCGCAACCGTTTCATCTCGTTTCTCTTCGTCAAAATCATACGGGCAATGACGGCAGCCCGATCCGCAGCAACGTCCGCGCTTGAGGTGGAAGCGAGCGGTGAAAACCATCATCCCTCCTTCCCAATAATAATCTTCGCCCTCGATGAGCGTGAGCCGCTCGTTCTCCGCGGGTGCCTTCATAGAAATTAAAAACTGAACGCCGCGCCCGCGCGCGCCGTGCGCCCCGGCGTGCGGAAGCCATCTTCAAAGTAAAGTCGGTCAAAGAGATTGTCCACCTTGCCGAAGAAGCGAATGCTGCGTCGCTCGTCGAGCGGCAGAGTGTAGCTCGCGCCCAAGTCGGCTTTCACAAGTCCGTCGAAGCGATAGATGCGCCGCTCGAAGGGCGAGACACTGCGGAAAAGTGGCGTGATGTAGCTGCTCGTCGCAATGAGATCGAAGTTAACGAACAGGCGACGCCCGAAGCGTTGTGTGGCGACGAAGGAGAATTGGTGAGCGGGGGTGACGAACGAAGAAAGAATGCCGTCGTTCGGTGTGCGCTCGTCCGCGTTGGTGTAAGTGTAAGCGGCGAAGAGATCGAGCGTGCGAATGGGTGTTGTCGTCGCGCTCAGTTCAACGCCGCGCGCGAGTCCGCCGCCCGTGTTGAGATAGCCACCGAAGACGCGCCCGAAAAGATCAGGTTGCGGCACAGCGCCGAAGCCGACGGTTTCTTGCAATCTTGTGTAGAAGTATGTCGCTGATGCGCGCAGGCGATTGTTGAAAGCCGCTTGATCAATTCCGGCGTCGAAGGCGATGGAGCGTTCAGGTCGCAGGCGCGGATCGCCGAACGTGCCGAAGCGGCCGGTGAAGCTGTTAAATGATGGGCCGAAACGCTCGAACAGAGACGGGGAACGGTAGCCGTTGCCGATGTGGGCGCGAAGCTTCGTGTTTGTCGTGCGGAAGAAGTAAGCGATGGAGCCGTCGCCGGTGTAAGCGTTCGGCGGGGCTTCAAAACTAAGTCCGGTGAACGGGGAATCGGCGCTAAATCTCGGGGCGCGTAAATTGAAAAACTGCGCGCGGAAACCGGCCGCGAGTTGCAGACGATCATCGAAGAGGCGAAGTTGATCTTGAATGAAAAGCGCGCTGCTGCGCTGCGTTACGTCAACAATTGAGTTGTTCGCCGGATTTACAGGAAATGAATCGCTAACGTAGTTTTCGCTTTCAAATTCATACAGCGCGGTGACGAGATTCGCGCGACCAAGTTGGAAATCGGCGCGGACGTTGAAGGTATTGATAAGTCCGTCGGAGTCGCCGCGCGTGGTGCCGCCGCGCGGTTCAAACGGGCTTGTGCCGCCGGGCCCTTCGTGCGTCGTGCGCCGCGAATCGAGAACTTGATAAGAGAGCGAGTAACCGAAAGACTCGACGGGGCGTTGCGCGAAGGTGAAGACACCGGAGAGAAAGCGCGTCGCCTGCGAAGCGTCAGGGTCGTTGGCGGAAGGGATGAATGTCGCCGCGCCGACGTTCAATGCATTGCGCGGCGTGCCCGTTTCAAAGCGGCGCAACTCTTCACGGGGGAGCGGTACGGCCGTTACGATTCCGCTCGCGGGCAAATTGCCAATAAGGTCGGGGCTTTCGTTGAGTTGGAGAAAAGAATCGGCGGCGTAGAGACGCGCGGAAAAAGTCGTGGTCGGAGTTAAGCGAAAGAGGATGCGACCCTGTCCGCTTGTGTTGCGCGAAGCATCGTCGCCGTCTGTGCCGCGCGTGATGTTGAAATGCGAAACACCAGCCGAATAGATGACGCGATCCCCCGCGCCCGCGCCACCCGCGATTTGCGCTTGCCCGCGAAACGTGCCGAGCGATCCCGCTTCGACGAGAACATTGCCGCGCGCCCTTCCGCCGCCTTCGTCGGTGATAATGTTGATCACGCCGCCGATGGCGTTTGTGCCGTAGAGCGACGAACCCGATCCGCGCAGCACCTCGATGCGATCAACGGCCGTCACAGCGAGGCTACCGATAAGTCCTGAAGCGTCGCCCTGCGGGGCGGCGGCGTCGCGGAGGCGTTGGCCGTCAATTAAAACTGCGGTGTCTTGGTTGCGTAAGCCTCTTGTTCTGATCGAAGTAAGCGCGCCGGGCGCGCCGAGTTGACGAACGCGCAGACCGGGCACGGTGCGTAACGCTTCGGGAATGTAAAACTCGTCGCGCTCTTCGATCTCGCGGCGTCCGACGACTGTGATCGCCTTCGACGTTTCATCAATCGTCTGCGGCGAGTCGGCGGCCGTAATGACGACTTGCTCGCGCACGCCCGCAACCTCTAAAGATACGTCAACCGTTGACGCAACCGTGCGCTCAATGCGCAGCGTGCGTGTGGCGGAGCGGGCAAAACCTGCGGCTTCCGCCTCGATGATGTATTCGCCCACCGCCAGACGCTCGAAGCGGTAAGCGCCCGCGTCGTCAGTCGTGGTGGCGATAACCTCGGACGGGCGCGTGCGCGCGTAGAGCTTAACCGTCGCGCTTGCGAGGCCCGCGCCTTGCGCATCGGTGACGCGCCCGGCAACAACCGCGCCGCCTTCTTGCGCGAGGGTTAAAGAGGCGCACAAAAAGGTGAAAGTAAGTGTGATTAGAAATTTAGTAAAACGCATTTTCCCTCTGTCAATCTTCGTGAACAAAATCCGATGAATAAACTCAACTCACACGCGCAACCGGGATTGAGAAAGAGAAGAACGAACCTGCGGCGTCTCGTCTTAAACATAAAAGTTTCAGACAACGAAAACGCCCTCGATCTTAGCTGCAGCTAAGATCGAGGGCGTTTAGAATCTGAGAGAAGGGCGAAACGAAAGTCGAAAAGTGTGTTCACGAAAAGATGAAAACACAAATCTGAGATCGCTTGCCGATCAATGAATGCCACTCGCTCTTTCCCGGAGCGTAAAGCGGTCGCTGTGCTTCCGTTCGCAGGCAAGGTTTCCTGACTTCCGACTCCAGCTCGCGTCTTGCTTCAGCCTTCCCCGTCATTACA
>JACCYN010000350.1 GCA_013696465.1 Pyrinomonadaceae bacterium | reverse complement strand
CACAACGTCAATCGAGCGCGCAAATAAATCTTGCGTGTAAGCGACCTGCGGCTTGTCGCTTCGGCCGTGTCCGGGAAGATCAACGCCGATGACGCGCATTCGATTCGAGAAAGCCGGAACTTGCAGTTGCCAGAAATCGGCGTTGCACGTCCAACCGTGAACGAACACGAGCGCCTCGCTCCCCTTCCCGAAATCCTCGTAATGCACACGCATCCCGTCGAGCTTCGCAAAACGACTGCGCCCTTCGCCCGCGCTTCGGCGCGCCCTTGATGCCGCGCTCGTTTGCCACACGTTTCCCGCCAGCAACATCAGAAAGAATACCGTCAGGCAAGCGAGGACGTTTACTTTGCACACGCGACGCACATGACATTTCCAAATCATTCAAACCTCCGTTCGGGCGAATGCGAATCTGCTCGTCTACAATTCTTTCGGCGTTAAGGTTTCCGCGCGATGAAATTCAACATTCAAATTCTGCGAAAGAATTTAGGGATCAATCGTCGCTCGCAGCGATTGCCCGCTCCGGCAACGGGGACAACTTCTTTTCGCTTTCGTTCGACGCCGCTTGATCGCGCTGACGATGCTCGAACGCGGCGCGGATGAAAGAAACAAAAAGCGGGTGCGGCGCGAGCGGCTTTGATTTGTATTCAGGGTGAAACTGACAACCTAAAAACCAAGGATGCTCGCTGCCGGGCAGTTCAACCATCTCGATGAAACGCCCGTCAATTGATTCGCCGCTAAAGACGAGTCCGGCATTCTCCAATTCACTGCGGTACTGCGGGTTAAACTCGTAGCGATGGCGGTGTCGTTCGCTAATTTCGCTTGCGCCGCCGTAAACCTTTTGCGCGAGACTGTTCGTAGCAAGCTTGCACACCCACGCGCCGAGCCGCATCGTGCCGCCCATTTCTTCGACGCCGACGAGATCGCGCAGTTTGAAGATCACGGGATGTGTCGCCTGTTCGTCAAACTCGGTTGAGTCCGCGCCCGCGAGTTCGCAGACGCTTCGTGCGTATTCGATCACAGCCGTTTGCATTCCGAGACAAATTCCGAAGTAGGGAGTAAGCGAACGTCTTGCGTAAGAGATCGCGCGGATCATCCCCGACACGCCACGCCGCCCGAAACCTCCGGGCACAAGGATCGCGTCGAAGTCGCGCAGGCGGTCTTCGGCTTCTTCGCTCGTCAAATTTTCCGATTCAACCCAGCGCACATTAACGCGCAGATTGTTTGCCACGCCGCCGTGCGTTAAAGCTTCGCGCAGAGATTTGTACGAGTCTTCGAGTTCGACGTACTTGCCGACGATGCCAATGGCGACTTCGCCCGCCGCCGGGTCTTGAATTGTGCGGACGAGTTCGCGCCACGCGCGCAAGTCAACGGAAGCGGCGCGCTCTTTGAGTTTGAGTTTGGAAACAAGCAGTTCATCCAACCCTTGTTCGTGGAACGCGAGCGGGACTTCGTAGATTGACGATACGTCTTGCGCCGAAATTACGGCGCGCTCGGTGACGTTACAAAAAAGGGCGATTTTCGCCCGCAGGTCGCGCGAGAGCGCACGGTCTGAGCGACATAAAAGAATGTCCGGCGCGATGCCGATTTCGCGCAAGTCACGCACGGAATGTTGCGTCGGCTTCGTCTTTAGTTCACCGGCGGCGGCGATGAACGGCACGAGCGTCAGATGAACGAAGAGCGAATTGTCTGTGCCTTCTTCGTTTCCCATCTGGCGAATCGCTTCAAGAAAAGGCAACGATTCGATGTCGCCGACCGTACCGCCGATCTCGACGATCATCACATCGGGCGCATCCGTTTCGACGACGGCGCGCACCGCACGTTTGATCTCGTCCGTGATGTGCGGAATGACTTGAATGGTTTTACCGAGATAATCGCCGCGCCGCTCTTTCTCGATCACGGAAAGATAAATTCTTCCGCTTGTCCAGTTGTTCGCGCGCGCGAGCCGCGCCGCCGTGAAGCGTTCGTAATGACCCAAATCCAAATCCGTCTCCGCGCCATCGTCGGTCACGAAGACTTCGCCGTGTTGGAAAGGCGACATCGTGCCGGGATCGACGTTGATGTACGGGTCAAGCTTCATCAATGACACGCTCAACCCCCGCGCTTCCAGCAAACACCCGATGGACGCGGCAGCCAACCCTTTACCCAAACT
>JACCYN010000328.1 GCA_013696465.1 Pyrinomonadaceae bacterium | reverse complement strand
AAGCTGCTTGATGAACAAAAAAATCCGGGTCTCCGCTAATCACTTCTCTTGATATTAAGGATTACGACGGTGTGGTATATGCAGATTTTACGTTTCCGCTCATTTACTGTCATTGTTCTAGCCGTTTTCGCGCAGTGTTTGTTCTGCGCTGAAAACGTCCGGGCGCACGAAGGCTGGGGCATCGTCGTTGACCGGCAAGGGCAAATCTACTTTAGCGACATTCCAACCAATACGATTTGGAGAATCACACGCGACGGAAAACTCGAAGCGTTTCTACACGATAAACATTCGCACGCGCTCATCCTGAGCGAAAACGGCACAATCTACGGCACGCATGAACATCACGCGGCATCTGTCGGGGGTGTTTGGTGGATCGCGCCCGATGGGGGTTTTTCGGATGTCTTTACTCCGACCGCTGATTTTCCGCTCAACCTGCATCCCTTCATTATTGATCGCAATGGCAACATCTACTCGACAAACTCGATAAGTTTTCCGAATCAAAGCGACAAAACGACGCTTCTTAAAGCCACGCCGGGCGGAGATGTCACGATTCTTGCCGGCGGCATTCGCGGGTTTAGGGACGGGCGGGGCGGCGAAGCGCAATTTTCCGGCATTGACGGAATGGCTTGGGCAGCCGACGGCTCTTTGTATGTGACAGATGGCGTTTACGTTCGGCGTGTAGCGATGGACGGCACGGTAACGACGCTTGGCGGAGGAGCATTGACAAGTCAAAGCTACGGAGAAGATTTAATGGGTTTGGCGGTGACGCCGAGCGGAAGCGTCTATGTGGCTGATTACAGCCAGCGTCGTGTGCTTCAGCTAATGCCTGACGGGAACACCCGAACCATTTTGGAAACCGGGTTGTTCTGGTCGCCGACTGGAATCACCATCGTCGGAGAAGAATTATATGTGTTGGAACATCTGCGGATGCCGCTCGTCATTTTAGGCGACTTAGGCATCGGAGCATACGCGCGTGTTCGCAAGATTTCACCTGACGGAACGGTGGAGAAGATTGCGACGGTGTGGGGAAGAAATACATTGACATCTTCTATCGTATTGCTTGCCATTGGCGCATTATTTATTTTCGTTTGGCGCGTCCGGCGGCGAAGAAATATGAGCCGCTCTCCTCGCACAGCCACAGCATAACAAGTCATTGGACGTGAGGGCGAAACAGCGACTTTCTTAAAACGGTCTTTGGTTTCCCTGACGTTGCGTGTATTCGGTTTCGCCCCACGTCAACTCCGTCGTTCGGTGCTTTCTTGTTTCGTAACACGGTGTAAATAGATGAAGCTATTGATTCTTGGCGGAACAAGATTTGCAGGTCGTCATTTGGTCACGGCAGCCCTCGCACGTAACCATGAGATCACGCTTTTCAATCGCGGGAAGCATCCGTCTGCGGCTTTAACAAGTGTTGAAACGATTTACGGAGATCGAAACAGCGATTTGGCTAAACTTCAAGGTCGCCGTTGGGATGCAGTCGTTGATACTTGTGGATATTTGCCGCGTACCGTAAGGGCATCAGTAGAAATCTTGTCTCATTCAGTAGATCGTTATGTTTTTATTTCCAGTCTTTCCGTATATGCAGATGTTAGCGTTTTCGGTATAGACGAAACTGCCCCCATCGCCACGCTAACGAGCGAACAATTGGAAAAGGCGAACGAAATTGATTCATCCGGGCAAGCCTCTGCAGTGACTTATGGAAAAATGTATGGCGGGTTAAAAGCTCTGTGTGAGCAGGCGGCTGAAGAAGTCTTGCCCAATCGAGTGCTTATCATTCGTCCCGGTTTAATCATTGGCTCCTTTGATTATACCGACCGATTTACTTATTGGGTTGAGCGTGTCGCTCGCGGCGGCGAAGTATTAGCTCCGGGTCGTCCTGACCGCTATGTTCAGTTTATTGATGTCCGGGACTTAGCCAAATGGACTGTGAGAATGATTGAACGAAGGGAAACGGGCGTCTATAACGCCAACAGTTTGCCTCGCAACTTGACGATGGAAAGGGTGCTTGAGGAATGTAAAATGGTCAGCGATAGTGATGCTTCTTTGACATGGGTCAGTGACAACTTTCTGATGCAAGAGAAAGTCGCTCCGTGGAGCGAAATGCCTCTTTGGATGCCGGAAGAAGGTGCGCCGCATTTGAAAGGCTTTATGTTCATCAATTGTAATAAAGCTGTTGGTTCTGGTCTTAGCTTTCGCCACCTGAATGACACAATTAAAGATACACTAACTTGGCGCGAAACAAATCGCCTGAATGAAGAATTGAAAGCTGGTATTGATCCTGACAAAGAACAAAGGTTGCTGCGTAAATGGCACGAGACGCATTGACCTGTACGCCACACCGAACAAGTCATCGGAGTGGACTGCCAATCAGGAGGTTTGTTATTCTCAAAGTATGCAGGCAGCCGCTCAATTCCGGCGTTCAATTGCTCCGCTCGCCGACCGAAGAAGAGGCCGTTTGCCGATCATGCTTGGAAGCTAGATAATCGTTTTAGAAATGAAACATCAGGATGTGTTAATTTGCTGTAACTCTGATGTAAGAGGTGTGACCATGTTCTACGAAAAACGCCTTTCTGTGCCGAAGCTGTTTCTCATCTTTGTAATTTTCTCGGCAGCATCTCCCGCATACGCCCAACAGCTGCGCGCGAATGATTCTTGGCTTGACCGCCCGCTTGTGAATTGGAATAGACGGGCGGGGAGTTTTCCGCGTTTGCCGCGCCCGCCTGCGCCGGATGCAGAAGCGGCGATCACGCCTCGATGTCGCCAGCAGGTGCGTCGCCCGGCGAGCGCGGCGGAAAGAGCAGTGGTGCGGCGCGGTTGGACGCTGTACGCCCCACCGCAGACTTCGGGGACGACAAAGGTTATCTTGGCGATGGCGGGCGTTGACGGCATGTGCCGCCCGCTTTCGTTTCAAGCCTTCGTTTACTCGGAAGGCAGGTATGCCGGGACGCTATCGCCCTTGCGGATGGACTCGCGCGCGGATGGCGCGCTCACAAACATTCGCCTCACAAGCCCGACGCGCATCACGGCAGAGTTTGTGCGCTACAAAGAGTCAGACCCGCTCTGCTGCCCATCAAGGATTAGCACGGTGCGCTACAGCATGGGGCGCGACGAAGTGCCAGAGCTTGTGCCCGATGATGTAACGACTCGCGCGACTTCTCCGGCGAGCGACGTGTCGGATTCCAATTCTGATACCACCGCCGCTTCGCTGTTCGGGAAAAGGTGGACGCTGACAGAGATGGGAGAACGATCCTTCAGCGCGGACGAGCCGTACATCGAGTTTGACCGCGAGCAAGGAGGGTTCTCCGGGTCAAGCGGCTGCAACCGCATCTCCGGCCGTGCAGAGATTAATGAGGCGCGGCTTCGACTGACGCGCATTATCAGCACGAAGCGGGGCTGCCCCGGCGAGGCGCAGCGCATCGAGACAAGTTTTCTAAGACTGTTGGAGGAGACGACGCGCTTTGACGTTCGAGGGGATACGCTCCGCCTGTACGCGAATGACAGACCGATTCTCACTTTCGTGAGCAGGTAAATTTAGAATGGCGTGGACGTATCTGGTGATCGCGGGTCTTCTTGAAATCGCTTGGGCAATCGGTTTGAAATACACCGAAGGCTGGACGAAGCTGCGTCCGAGCGTGCTGACGGCCGCGGCGATGATCGCGAGTTTCTACTTTCTGTCGCTAGCTTTGAAAACCTTACCCATCGGAACAGCCTACGCCGTGTGGACAGGGATCGGAACGGTCGGCGCGGCGATTTTTGGGATGTTGATTTTCGGCGAGTCTCGTGAGGCAATGAGAATCGCGTGCATCGTGCTGATCGTGGCTGGCATCGTCGGTCTCAAGTTGACTTCTCATTGAGAAGAGGTGTAATCCATTCTTCGATCACGCGCATCATCTCGTCCAACTGCTCGTCGAAGAAGTGACCCGCGTCGGGGACGATCTCCACTTTGACTTTCGCCTCAAAGGGAAGCTCGCGCGCAAGGTTTTGCAGACGCTCAACGTCGCCGAACTCATCTCTTTCCCCGTGCACAAGCAACAGCGGCTTGCGGCACTCGCGCAAGAATCCAAAATCATATTTATTAACGGGTGTGCCGATGCCGATTAGGTTCACAACGCGCGGCTCAATCATCCCGACTTCTAACCCGACGCGCGCGCCGAAGGAGAATCCGGCGAGCGTCACGGGCAGGCGCGGGTAAGCGGCGGTGAGGTAATTCAAGGCGTCGCGCACGTCGTCACGTTCGCCGCGCGCGTTGTCATGCGTGCCGGAACTCAAACCGACGCCGCGAAAATTGATACGCAGCGCGATTAGTCCCGCTTCGTTCAGCGCGCGAGCAGCCCGGAACACGACCTTGTTGTGCATCGTGCCGCCGTGCAGCGGATGCGGATGAAGCACAAGGGCAACGCCGCGAGCGGGGCGATTGCGCGGTTCTTTGAGGATCGCTTCGAGCCGCCCGTGCGTCGCAGGAACGAACAAATTACCGGCTGGGTACAAGACGATTTCCTCTTTGACCGAAAGTGCGTTTTGACATTATAGGCTAACAAAAATTTACGTGCGTGAGTTGAAAGTTGCTAATTTATTTCAAATCACGAACGGCAAACGGTATCAATCGGCGTTTACACACGACGTTATTGCGTAATCTCGGCAACAGCAACAAGCGTTCGGTCGGGCGCGTTGTTTAGCTTAATGTGTGTCTTGACTTGAAGGGGAGAAACGAGTAGCTTTTGTCGTTGACGACTCAGTTCTTGAGTAGGCTTCTTAGAATCTAGCGAATAAACGGTAAAGTCGCCTTCCCCGGCGCTCCGTCGCAGAAAGATTTCTGAAAGTTTGCCCCATCCGGTTGCGAGATCGTTCCCCTTTGCGCTCAGGCACGAACCTACGTGCGTCCGCTTGCATCCTCCTCATTTTGTTCGCGCGCACGACTATTATCATCATTACGGCGCAGTGTGTGGTGGTGATAACGACTTGCGAGTTTTATGGAAGGATTTAGGCGCACCCAAACAGTGACGGCAAAGCGGTTGATGTCCGTGACGGGCGGCGAAACTCTGCGATGAAACTGATTCGAGTCGACGGGGAAAATTTCAGGCTGATGTTGTTGCGCGCGTTCGCGCTACCGCTCGTTCTGATGGGATTGCTCGCGGCCGTCCTGCTCTGGCAGATCAATGCGCTGCTCTCCGAACACGGCTGGCTGCTGCACACCGACAACGTCATCGCCACCGCCTACCTCGCCGAAAAGACCGTCCTCGACATGCAGACGGGAAGACGCGGTTATCTTCTCACGGGCGACAAGTTTTTCCTTCAACCCTACGAGCGGGCGCGGGCGACGATCAATCCTATCTTCGCTAAACTTCAAAGTTTAGTTTCAGACAATCCTGAGCAAACCCGGCGGGTGCAAGCCATCCGAACTACCTACGAACGGTGGGACGAATTCGCCCGCGAGTCGATCAGGTTGCGCGACACGGGCGGCGATTACACATCGCAAGTCGGGGGCGGCGAAGGCGAGCGCTTGATGAACGACATGCGCGCGCAATTCGACTCCTTCATCAACACCGAGGAAAGCTTGCGCGCCGCGCGCTCCGACGCCGCGCAGCGTTCCACGCAGGTGGCGACGGTGACGAGCGTCGGGTTGACCCTGCTGCTCGGCACGCTGCTCGCCTACTTCGTCCGCCGCCAACTGCTCACCGTCTCCGAAAGCTACAAGGAAGCGGTCAACACTTCGCGTCAACAGGCGGAAGCTCTCGCGGCGAGCGAAGAACGCTACCGCGCCTTCGTCAAACAAAGCACCGAAGCCATCTGGCGTTTTGAAATTAAAGAATCGCTTCCGGTGGACATTCCGGCCGACGATCAGATCACGCATTTCTACGAACACGCCTATCTCGCCGAGTGCAACGACGCATTCGCGCAGATGTATGGCTACCGCGAGGCGAACGAAATCACCGGCGCGCGGCTCGGCGATATTCTGTCGCGCGCGGACGAGCGCAACGTGGAATATCTACGCTCGTTCATTGGAAACAAATATCAATTGACTGACGCCGAGTCGTGCGAATTCGATAAAGAAGGTCGTCCGAAATATTTCTTAAACAATTTGATCGGCATTGTCGAGAACGGCAAAGTCAGCCGCGCGTGGGGCACGCAGCGCGACATCACGGCGCGCAAGCGCATCGAGGAAGAACGCGCGCAGTTGCTCGCCCGCGAGCAGGCGGCACGCGCCGAAGCGGAAGAGGCTTTACACATACGCGATACACTTTTCAGAGCCTTGCGGGAGAATGAAGCGCGCTACCGTTCGCTCGTCGTCGCCACTTCACAAATTGTCTGGACGGCTAAAGCCGACGGCGAAGTTGACGACATACCGGAGTGGCGCGCGGTGACCGGGCAAAGCGCGGAAGAAGTTAAAGGACACGGCTGGCTCGTCGCGCTCCATCCCGAAGACCGCGCGCACGCGGCAGAGACTTGGAACGAGGCAGTAAACAAGAAGAGTTTTTACGACACCGAGTATCGCCTACGGATGCGCGACGGCAACTACCGTCACTTCGCCGCGCGCGGCGTGCCCGTGCTCGAAGAAGACGGCGGCATTAGGGAATGGGTCGGCACGTGCACGGACATCACCGAGCGTAAAGGGATCGAAGAGAGTTTGCGCGAGCAGACGGAGGTCGTCGAAACCGTTAACAGCGTCGGACAGATACTTTCGGCCGAATTGGATTTACAAAGACTCGTGCAGGCCGTGACCGACGCCGCGACTGAACTGACCGACGCACAGTTCGGCGCGTTCTTCTACAACGTCAACGACGAGCGCGGCGAATCCTTCACGCTCTACACGATCTCCGGCGTTCCGCGCGAAGCGTTTATCAATCTTCCGATGCCGCGCAACACCAGCGTCTTCGGCCCCACTTTCGGCGGCGAGGGGATCGTCCGCCTCGCCGACGTGAGAGAAGATGAACGTTACGGCAAGAACCCGCCATACCTCGGTATGCCGGAGGGACACTTGTCCGTGGCGAGCTACATGGCCGTTCCCGTCATCTCACGTTCCGGCAAAGTACTCGGCGGACTTTTCTTCGGTCACGAGAACGTCGGGGTGTTCAACGAACGTGACGAACAGATCGTCAGCGGACTGGCGGCGCAGGCGGCCGTCGCGGTTGATAACGCTTTGCTCTTCGGCGCGGCGGAGAGGGCGCGAGCGCAGGCCGAAGCTTCGGAAGAGCGCGCGGCGTTTCTTTCGCGCGCGAGCGAAACGCTGACCGCTTCGCTCGATTATGAAACGACGCTGGCGAGCGTCGCCGAATCAATCGTGCCGTTCCTCGCCGACTGGTGCGTGATCGACATGCTTGACGAAGAAGGATCGCTCCGCCGGTTAGCGGTGGCGCACCTCGACCCGGCGAAGGTTGAGGTTGCGCGCGAGTTGCAAGAGCGCTATCCGCCTACGCCTGACGGCGCCAGCGCAGTTTCAAAGGTGATGCGCGCCGGGCGTTCGGAGTTTTACCAGCACATCACTAATGAGCTTTTAGAAGCGATCACGAAGGACGCCGAGCATCTGCGTATGATTCGGCGGCTGGGGCTGCGCTCCGCGATGGTTGTGCCGCTGATTGCGCGCGACCGCACGCTCGGCGCGATCACCTTCGTGACGGCGGAATCACATCGCGTCTATACCGAACACGATCTCGCCTTTGCCGAAGACCTCGCGCGCCGCGCCGCCACAGCCGTTGATAACGCGCGCCTGTACCGCGAAGCTCAACACGCCAACATCGCCAAAGACGAGTTTTTAGCGACGCTCTCGCACGAACTACGCACGCCTCTGACGCCCATCATCGGCTGGACGCACATGATGCGCGGCGGAATGCTGCCCGCCGAACACATGAAGCAAGGCTTGGCCGTGATCGACAAAAACTCGCAGTCGCTCACGCGGCTGATCAACGATTTGCTCGATATGTCCGCCATCCTAAGCGGCAAGATGCGTATTCTGCGGCAGCCCGTTGACGTTGCGGCAGCGATTGTTGAAGCGATTGAAACGGTGCGCCCGCAGGCAAGCGCGCGAAGCATCGAAATTGAATTTGAGCGCGGCGCAAAAGTTTCTTCCCTGATTTCGGGCGACCGGACGCGCGTCGTGCAAATTTTCTGGAATCTTCTCCATAACGCCGTTAAGTTTTCACACGATGGCGGACGGGTGCGCGTCGCTTGCGCGTCGGAAGCGGAGAATGTGCGGATCGACATTGTTGATGAAGGGCAGGGCATCGGGGCAGATTTCTTGCCGCACGTCTTCGAGCGTTTTCGTCAGGCAGACGGCTCGAACACGAGAGCATACGGCGGGCTGGGCTTAGGACTCGCGCTCGTTAAAAGCTTTGTCGAAGCGCACGGCGGCACGGTCACAGTAGACAGCGCGGGCGCAGAAAGAGGAAGCTGCTTTAGCTTGCGCCTGCCGCGCGTGCGGAATATGTTGCCCGATGAAAAACCCGAATCCTCTTCAACCGCGACGACCGTCTCAACTCACGAAGCGGCGCACGTGCTTCTCGTCGAAGACGCTTCCGACACGCTGGAGATGCTGCGCACGGTTTTTACGCAACGCGGTTATCGCGTGACGGCGTGCGAGTCGGCGGAAGAGGCTTTGCGCGTGGCGGCTCGCTCGTCGTTCGACATCATTGTTTCGGACATCGGGCTGCCGAATATGAGCGGCTACGAGCTAATCAAAAAGCTTCGCCTCTTGCCCGGCTTGTCAGCTTCGGCGGTGCCCGCGATTGCGCTGACCGGATACGCGCGCGAGCGCGACGTTGAAGCGGCGTTAAGCGCAGGCTTCGAGGCGCACATCCCGAAGCCGGTCGATCCGTCCAAACTCGTCCTGCGCGTCGAGGAATTGCTCCGACAAGACACGGAAAAGAAGGCGATGCCGAAAGCGGCTAAAGATTACTGAAGCGGAGGGACTTCCTAAATAATTTACATCCAGCTTGCTTACGCAAACGTATTTCAGATGCACGTCAAAACCTTATGAGTATGCAGAGCACACCTCTAACACCAGTAGGACGCCTCGCAAGCACTTACTACGCCCCGCCGACAGACGCTCTTCAGTTTGGCGGAGAAAGCTCGAAAGCGCCAAGAGAATTTGAGCAAACGCTTGACGGCACTGAGACGAATGCGGGCAAACGGCGGGCGCTCATTGTTGACGACGCGCCGGATGTCGCGGAGATGATCGCAATGCTTTTGCAGCACACGGGTTACAGCGTGGCGACGGCTTTTTCGGCGACGGACGCGCTCGCCACCGCTCAAAGCGCGCGCTTCGATATTGTTGTTTCCGATATTGGAATGCCGGGCATGAACGGGTATGAGTTGGCCGAAGCACTGCGCCGTCTGCCCGACTACGAAGCCGTGCCGCTTGTGGCCGTTACCGGCTTTACGATGTATGACGACCGCGACCGGGCGCTCTCCTCCGGCTTCGACGCCTTTCTCAGTAAACCCATCAACCCGACGACGCTGCTCGAATTGATTGATCGTCTGTGCCATTAAAGGTTTGGGCAAAGTTGGAACAAGCATGATAGGGGTGCGTCCGCTTCATCGGCGGCGCGCCCCTATGGTATGTTGTTTCGCAAAAGTCGTAGCCGAGATGCCTTGAGCGTGCTGCAACTTTGAGCGCCGCTTAAAGAAAGAACAACCCGTCATCTATGTCGTCTGATGTGAGATTTGATTCGCCGCGTTCCGACCTGGCAGAGAGAAGCGCGGGCGCAGTGCCGGAGCGCGGGGCGACGTGGGAGCGCGCCGGACATCTCGCCATCGGCGCCGTTGCCATCCTCTCCGTCTTTTTCTATTTACAGTTTGCAACGGACGCGATCCTCGACGTTGACGGCTACTACCACATTCGCTGGAGTCGTTTGCTCTGGGACGGAATCTTGCGCGGAGCGTTTCCGCATTCGTTTCCCTACCTGCCGCTGACAACGCTCAACCCGCAAGACTATGTTGACCATCATTTGCTTTTCCACATTCTACTGATTCCCTTCACATGGATTTTCGCGGACATCAGATTCGCGGCGAAAGTGGCCGCCGCCCTCTTCGGCAGCCTCGCCGTTTTATCTTGTTACTGGCTCATTGTTCAATACAACATCAAATACCGCCTCGTCTGGCTCGTCGCCCTGCTCGCTTGTTCCGCACCGTTTCTCTATCGCCTCAGCATGACGCGCGCGCAAAGCATCTCCATCGTCTTTATGGTCGCGGGCATCTACCTGCTGTTTGAAAGAAGATACGTCTGGCTTGCGCCGCTCGCATTCCTGTACGTTTGGACTTACAGTTTGTTTGTGCTGCTGTGCGCGGCGGCCGTGATCTGGACGCTTGTTTTATTCTGGAGCGAGCGGCGCTTTGATTGGCGTCCCGCCGTGTGGACGGCCGCGGGAACGCTCGCAGGATTTATCATCAACCCTTACTTCCCGAAAAACGTTAAACTCTTCGTCGAGCATCTATTAATCAAAGTGCGCGTGCAGGATTTCCCCGTGAGCGTCGGGTCGGAGTGGTATCCGTATGAGAGTTGGTATTTCTTGGGGAGTTGCGTCGTCGCCTTCGCCGCGATGGTTGCAGGTTACATTGCCTTCGATTGGACGGATCGCAAACGCGCGGCGCACCCACTTTTCTTTCTCCTCTTCGCAACATTGCTCCTGATCATAAACTTTCGCTCGCGCCGCTTCGTCGAATACTGGCCGCCCTTCGCGGTGCTGTTCGCCGCCTTCGCGTTGCAGCCTATCGTGATGCGCGCGCGAGAGTGGGCGAGTCGAATGCCCGCCGACATCCTGAACGAACTGCAACCGTTTTTAGATCGTCACGAGCGCGTTGAAACGGCAGCGGAAAAACGCTCACGGGAATCTTTGCACACGGCGGTGGCGGCAATCGTGATCGCACTTCTCTGCGTTCCGCTCTTCTTCAACGTGCGCGAAACGGCGCGCACCATCGCTTCCGACGAAAGCCCTGACGCTTATCGCGGCGGCATGGAATGGATTCGTAACAATGTTCCGAAAGGCGAGCGCATATTCAACACCGACTGGGACGATTTCCCGAAGATGTTTTTCTACTCAACAGATCACGTCTACATCTCAGGGCTTGATCCCAACTACCTGCTCACGCAAAACCCCGAACTATCTAAGCTTTACGAAAACGTCACACTCGGACGCGAAAAAGATGCGGCGTCAATTATCCGCAACCGCTTCGGCGCGCGCTACGTCTTCACGGATAACGAACCCGTCCACGACGATTTCTATTACAACGCGATTGATAGCGGCTGGTTTGAGGTCGTCTACGAAGACCCGAAAGACGAATGCACCGTGCTGCGCATTCGTGACGAGCGCGCCGAACCAACGCAAACCGATGACGGAAATGATGACGGCAGCAACAGCGACGACAATATGGATGCGCCGGACGATGACGCGGGCGATCAATAGAAACTTGGTAGAGTATTAAAGCAAAAGGTGGAAGCTAATTGAGAAAAGCTAGTCGCAATTTTTATCTGTCGTTCGTCTTCACCGCGTTAATTTTTGTATTTGTGTATTCTTCGAGCGGCTGCAATCGTTCGCAATCTATCTCTAACACCAAACCAACGCCGACGCCCGCGACCGAATTTGAACGCGATTTGCAGCAAGCGCGCGACAATCAATACAAATATATTTACATTCTCGCTCGTCGTGACGGCGCGGCTTTCACTTCCGACGACAGTGCTTACTTAA
>JACCYN010000323.1 GCA_013696465.1 Pyrinomonadaceae bacterium | reverse complement strand
GTGCCGCACGGCAAATTCTATTCCTTCCACGTCAACCTCATCCGCCACGGCCGCACGCTCTGCCGCCCGCAAAAACCCCTCTGCGAACGCTGCCCCATCGTGGAATACTGCGACTACGGACAGATCGTGATTTGAGATTTTAGATTTGCGATTTTTGATTTGAAAGTTCAGCGACCTTGTAATCTTTGATCTCAAGTTTTAGATTGAGAAATCAAAAATCGGCAATCGCAAATCTAAAACTTTTATGTCTTACCTTGTTGATGGAAATAATTTGATCGGGCGCGGGGGCGCGAGGCGAAAGGTGCTTGACGATCTGGCGGCGTTCGCGGCGCAAAAGGGTGCGCGCGTTGCGGTCGTGTTTGACGGCGCGCCCGAAAGATTCTTCGCCGACGGATCGAGCTATAAAGGCGTGTGGATACACTACGCGCGGCGCGGCTCGAACGCCGACGAACGCATCAAGGAGATCGTCGAAGCTTCACGCGAACGGCGCACGCTCTTCGTCGTCACATCGGATCGAGAGTTGGCAAATTACGTGCGCGTTTGCGGGGCGAAAGTCATCGGCGCGAAAGAGTTTCAACAGCGCATGACGGAAGAGACGCGGAGACGCAACACACAAGCTGCGCCCGCTGAAAGGGAAGAGCGCGTTGATGCCAAGGGGTTGGGCGAGTGGATGCGTTACTTCGGTGTCGAAGCGGGAGAGGATGAGTGAAGGCAAAAGTGAAGACGGAATTTATCCACCTTTCTCCCGGCTTAGAACTTTGCTTTCTAATTGAGCGCGATGAGCGTCACGTCGAAGATCAACTTTTGTCCGGCGAGCGGGTGGTTGGCGTCGAGCGTAACTTGATCGGGGGTGACTTCGGTGATGGCGACGGGAATCTCGTTGCCGTCGGGCAGTTGCAGTGTGAGTTGCATTCCGGCTTGCGGCTCAACGTCCAAGTTGATGCCTCCGCGCGGCACCTGCTGCACGAGAGCTTCGACGCGCTCGCCGTAAGCATCTTCGGCTTCGATCTCAAGCGTTTTCCGCTCGCCGATCTGCATCCCACGCACGCCGTCGTCAAAGCCTTTGATCACTTCGCCCTCTCCCACTTGAAACTGGAGCGGCTCGCCGTCATCTGACGAATCGAAAATCTCTCCGTCCTCCAAGCGCCCCGTATAATGCACGTGAACCGTGTCACCCTGCCCTACTTTCTCTGGCATAATCGCTCCCGGTTGTTTTATATTTGTGTTCTGACAAGATCGCACACTCGTAGCTGGAAATCCAGCAACGTTGGAAAGCTTTACGGCGACGGCGTCACTCACCATTTCACCGCGCCTTACCGCCCAATCAGGAAACTATGATGAAGACACAAATTGCGCTCGCACATCTTCTCGTCCTCTCGTTATCGCTTTCCTCCGTCGTCGCGCAGCAACAACAAAACGCTCCACCGGACAACAATGACGACGAGGTCGTGCGTATCTCCACGAATCTCGTGCAGGTGGACGCCGTCGTGACGGACAGAGACGGCAAGCAGGTTACTGATCTCCGCGCCGATGAGTTTGAGATCAGAGAGGACAATCGCCCGCAGCCGATCACGAATTTCTCTTACGTCTCAATCGAATCTCCCGCCGCGCCCACAGCATCAACCGCGACGGCGAAGGAGTCGCCCGCACGACGAGCAGACACCGCGCCCGTGCCGCCGCGCACCTTGCGCCCCGAACAGGTGCGACGGACGATTGCGCTCGTGGTTGACGACCTCGGTTTATCGTTTGAGAGCACACACTTCGTCCGTCAGGCTTTAAGGAAGTATGTTGACCAGCAGATGGCGGCGAACGACCTCGTCGCGATCGTTCGCACGAGTGCCGGAATCGGCGCGTTGCAGCAGTTTACGTCCGACAAGCGGCAACTCTACGCTGCCATCGAGCGCGTGCGTTGGTATCCGCGCGGGCGCGGGGGAGTGAGTGCCTTTGCGCCGATCAGCTCGTTTGACGAAGCGGGGCGCACCGCTGGTGATGCCAACAGCGAATCAACGGATAGCGATCTGCAAAGAAGAAACAGAGAGCGCGAAGATGTTGACACTTTTCGTGAAGATATCTTCGCCGTCGGCACGCTCGGCGCGCTCAACTTTATCGTGCGCGGACTCAGAGAGTTGCCCGGTCGCAAGGCGGTGGTGATGTTCTCTGACGGCTTTCGGCTTTTCAATCGCGTCGGCGGCGCGGGTGAAAGCAACACGCGCATCCTCGAAGCCTTGCGCCGCTTAACCGATCTCGCTAACCGCGCTTCGGTCGTCGTCTATACGATTGATGCGCGCGGCTTGCAGACGCTCGGATTTACGGCGGCGGACGACACCTCCGGTTTGTCGGCTTCGCAGCTCGAAGAACGTCTCACGGAACGCCGCAATGAATTGTTTGATACGCAGGAAGGGTTGAATTATCTCGCGCAGCAGACGGGCGGCATCGCCGTCCGCAACAACAACGATATATCGGGCGGCATCCAACGCGCGCTCAACGATCAGAGGGGTTATTACCTGATCGGTTATCGTCCCGCTGAATCAACTTTTGATTCAGCGACGGGGCGCAGGAGTTATCACAAACTCACAGGAAAAATAAAAAATCGTCCTGATTTACGAGTCCGTATGCGGAGCGGCTTCTACGGCTTCACGGACAAAGAGGCGCGCCCGTCGAGGCGCACACGCGGCGAGCAGTTGATCGCCGCGCTCACCTCTCCGTTCTCATCCGGCGGCGTTCCGCTTCGCCTTACCTCGCTTTTCGGCAACGATCAACAACGCGGCTCTTTTATGCGCTCGCTATTGCACATTGACGGAAGTAAATTGTCGTTTACGGAAGAGGCGGACGGCTGGCGCAAAGCTGTAATTGACGTGATGGCCGTTACCTTCGGCGATAACGGTCAGGTCGTTGATGAAATCAACCGCACGGAGACGATCCGCGCGCGAGGCAACGCTTACCAGAACTTGCTCCGCGACGGCTTCGTTTACCTGCTTAATGTTCCCGTCAAGAAACCCGGCGCATATCAACTGCGCGTGGCTGTGCGCGACAGCGCATCCGAGCACGTCGGAGCGGCAAGTCAGTTTATCGAAGTTCCAAATCTTCAGAAAAACCGCTTAACGCTTTCGGGCTTGATCGTCAACAGCGTTGCGCCGACGGCGAAAGCGGAAAATGCTTCAAACTCAACGGCGCGTCAACCCGCGCAAGCTGCGACGAACGACGCTGGGGCAAATGCGGAAAACGATTCCGATCCGCTCGTCAGCCCGGCCGCGCGGCGCTTTCGTAAAGGGATGATTTTGGATTACGGCTATATTATCTATAACGCGCAGCTCGACCGCGCGACGCGCCTGCCACAACTGACAACACAAGTTCGCTTGTTCCGCGACGGTCAACAGATTTTCTCCGGCAGTGCTGCGCCTTTCAATGCTAATCAACAAATTGATCCGAAGCGGCTTGCGGCGGCCGGACGCTTGCGACTCGGCACGAATCTTCAGCCGGGCGAATACATTTTGCAGATCGTCGTTACCGACGCGCTCGCTAAAGAAAAGTATCGCACAACCGCCCAGTGGACGAACTTCGAGATCGTTGAATGACTCCGCGTGAATCGTAAATCGTGATGAGACAAATCCTTCTTATCATGATTTACGATTGACGATTTGCTTATGCGTTCCATCGTTGTCGGCACGGCCGGGCACATTGACCACGGGAAGACGGCGCTTGTGCGCGCTCTGACGGGCGTTGAGACGGATCGCCTGCCGGAAGAGCAGCGGCGCGGAATCACCATTGATCTCGGCTTCGCCGAACTCGCGCTTGAGGGCGATCTACAAGTCAGCTTTGTTGACGTGCCCGGTCACGAACGCTTCGTGAAAAACATGCTCGCGGGCGCGCACGGGTTAGACGCGGTTTTGCTCGTCGTCGCGGCGGACGAAGGCGTGATGCCGCAGACGCGCGAACACTTCGACATCGTGCGCTTGCTCGACATCAAATCCGGCCTCGTCGTATTGACGAAGACGGACATGGTTGATGACGAACTGCTCGCGCTTGTGCGGGTTGAAGTCGAGGAGTTGGTTGACGGATCATTTCTTGAAAACGCGCCCATCATTCCGACGAGCGCACGCAACCGCACAGGACTCGATGAGTTAAAGAATGCGCTCGGCGAGATCGCGCGTGACATGCCTCCGCGAGAATCGAAAACAATCGCGCGCCTGCCTGTTGACCGCGCATTTACGATGCGCGGTTTCGGCGCGGTAGTGACGGGCACGCTCGTCTCCGCTGAGATCACGGAAGGCAGCGAGATGGAACTGCTGCCCGAAGCGGTTCGCGTGCGCGTGCGCGGAATCCAGACTCACAGCCGGAAGGTCGGGCGCGCGGAAGCGGGACAGCGCACGGCCGTAAATCTCGGCGGGGTGGAAGCGAGCGCAATCGAGCGCGGAATGGTTTTAACCCAGCCCGCGCGTTTGCGTCCCGCGCAAGTGATTGATGCGCGCATCGAGGTTTTACCCGACGCGCCGCGCAGTCTTCGTTCGCGCCAGAGGGTGCGCGTGCACGCGGGGGCGGCCGAAGTTTTGGCGCGCGTGGCGGTGCTCGAAGAGGCGGGAGAGATCAAGCCGGGCGCGGCGGGCTTTGCGCAAATACGTCTGGAGCGACCCGTCGCAATCGTGCTCGGAGATCGTTTTATTCTGCGTTCGTATTCGCCGCAGCGAACGATTGCGG
>JACCYN010000321.1 GCA_013696465.1 Pyrinomonadaceae bacterium | reverse complement strand
TGATGCGGCGCGAAGGTTACGAGCTACAGGTGTCGAAGCCGGAGGTGATCACGCGCGATGAGAACGGCACGTTGGCCGAACCGATTGAACTCGTCGTCGTTGATTGCCCCGATGAATTTATCGGCGTCGTGACGGAAGCGATGGGGCGGCGCAAAGGTCAGATGACGAAGATGGTCAATCACGGGACGGGGCGCGTGCGGCTCGAATACGAAACGCCGTCGCGCGGACTCATCGGTTTTCGCAGCGAATTTCTGACGGAGACGAAGGGCACTGGGCTGTTGAATACGCTCTTCCTGCGCTGGGGCGCGTGGCAGGGCGCGATGCGCGGGCGTTCCACAGGGTCGCTCGTCGCCGACCGGACGGGCGAGACGACGACCTACGCGCTTTACAATTTGCAGGAGCGCGGAACGCTCTTTGCGCGACCCGGCGTGAAGGTTTACGAAGGGATGATCGTCGGCGAGAACGCGCGCTCGGTTGATCTGGATGTCAACGCGATTAAAGAGAAGAAGTTGACGAACATGCGCGCTGCGTCGGCCGATGAAGCGTTGCGGCTGGTGCCGGTGAAAGAGCTTTCGCTTGAGCAGGCGTTGGAGTTTATCGCGGACGACGAGTTGGTTGAGGTGACGCCGCAATCAATCCGTCTGCGCAAGCGTGTGCTGAAACCTAACGAGCGACCGAAGCGCAAGCAGGAAGCATAAGAGATAAATGTTACGTGAACGACTGAATGCCAAGCGCGAGTATCTTTAGCGAAGGTGGGAGATTGCGTTACGCCCCTTCGTCTTCCGGCGCGTCGCCTTGACCGTCTTCCTGACAATCTTCTTCCGTCTCTTCTGCGCTATCCGCCTCCGGGTCATAAATCTCGTAGCCCGTCGCGTCGTCGTAGTAGTAACTGCGCCCTGAGCGACGGGCGCGGTGCGGGTGCGACCCGACGGGCGTTTGTGTCGTATCATTTGTTTCGCGTTCGCTCATAATTCGTCTCATCAGGTAAGAAGAAATTTTTATGTGCCGCTTTATCGTCTACAAGGGCGCGAGGTTGCTCTTAAGCGATCTGCTGTATCGTCCCGTGAATTCGTTGATCATGCAATCGTATCACGCGCGCGAACGCGCCGAGCCGCTCAACGGCGACGGCTTCGGCGTCGGCTGGTATGTGCCGGACATCGATCCGACGCCATGCGTGCAACGCTCCATCAGCCCCGCGTGGTCAAACCGCAATCTGCAAAACCTCGCGGCGAAAACATATGCTTCGACGATGTTCGCGCACGTGCGCGCCGCGTCGCCCGGCATGATCGTCTCCGAAGTAAACGTGCATCCGTTTAACTATGACCGCTTCATGTGGATGCACAACGGTGCGGTCGCCAATTTCAATCGCGTCGCGCGCCCTCTGCGCGAGTCTCTCAAAGATGAATTCTACAACATGATTTCGGGCACAACCGATTCGGAACACGCCTTCGCCCTGTTTTTAAATTATCTGCACGTTCCGTTTAACGAAGCGCAGGCGGAAGACTTGCGCCTTGCGCTGGTGGAGACGATCAAGGCGCTCGACGTTTTGACGCGCGAGGCGGGCATCACCGAACCGTCGTTCTATAACTTCGCCCTTACGGACGGGCGCTCAACCGTCGTGTCGCGTTATTCGTCGGGTGAGGGAATTACGGGCGCATCTTTGCATTATTCGCGCGGACATAAATTTGAATGTTCGCCGGGCGGCGTGTGCGATATGCACGGTGTCGAATTGGACGAAGCGGCGAAGGCGGTAATCGTTTCGAGCGAGCGGCTAACGGAAGCGCAAGAGGATTGGACGCCCGTGCCTGATAATCACACGATCACGGTGCATGAAGATTTGAGCGTCAAGATTGAGAGAATAGAATTGTGAAGAACGAAAGGCGTTAAGCGAAACGATCGAGCGAATCTTTTACGGATCAACTTATCGCCGTTTGTTTGCTTTGTTTTATCCGTGAGATAAATTTACGACGGAACTCTCAGTGTGCGGGCGCAACGAGTTTATGGCGGAAAGCGTAGATCATGAGTTCGAGGCGATCCGCGACGCTGAGCTTATTGAACACGGACGTGAGGTGATGGCGCACGGTGGTTTCGCTGATAAACATGCGTTCGGCGATCTGTTTGTTTTTCAAACCCTCGGCGATAAGGACGATAATTTCGCGTTCACGCTCCGTGAGCTTTGTGATCTTTGCGGCCTCCGGGTCAGCTTTCTTATTATCCCGTCCGCGCGTCATCTCGGTCAGCACGTCGCCCATTACCATGCGATCAAACCAAACTTCTCCGGCGTTAATCTTTTCAATCGCTTTCAGCAAAACTTCGGCGGCCGTTTCCTTATTCACCAAACCCATCGCGCCGAGCCGCACCGCCCTCTGGTAAACCTCCGGGTTCTGCGTGCCGGTTAAAATAAGGATGCGCGCATTGTGCGCCGCTTTGCGCAATTTGGGGAGAAGCTCAAGCCCATCATCGCTGCCTAAAATCACGTCGAGAAGAATAACATCGGGCTGCGCGTCGGCGGCGATCTTAAGGGCTTCAATTGTGTCGCCCGTTTGGCCGATCACTTTGAGATGTTTCTGGCTTTGCAGCAACATCACCAACCCCGCGCGGACGACGGCATGGTCGTCAACCAACAAAACTTTGATCGGTGATGTAGGAGAGTGAGACACCATAAATAAATTCGCGGCGCGGGTTAAAGAGGAATTTCGACCCGGACGATTGTTTCGCCGTCATCGCGCGTCACGGAGGCGCGACCGCCGAGCGCAGAGGCGCGTTCCGTGATCGAGCGCGGCACGAAAGACGGGCGCGCTGCGCCGTTAGCCGGATCGTCGTTCGCAATAACAAGTTGAAAGCGATTATCAAGCTGCGCGAGGTTGATGTGGGCGCGAGTCGCCTCCGTGTGACGCCTGATGTTGCTTAAACCTTCGGCGACCATCTGGAAGGCTTCGGCGGCGAGGCGGTCGTTAACGTGAATGCCGTCCGAATCCGCTTCTACGCGAACTTTGATTCCGGCCGCCTCACTAAACTTCGCGGCGAATCGCTCGACGGCCGGAACAAGGCTGCCATCGCGCGCGTGGGCGTTTCGCAGCCCGCTCATGTAATTGCGCAAACCGTTGATCTCGCTGCCGCTGATCTCGATTAAATTCTTCACGTCGCTCATCACGTCGAAGCCACCGAGATCAAGCTTCTGGCGAATCGCGGCGAGTCCGATCTGAATGCCGATGTACGGTTGAATAACGCTGTCGTGGATGTCGCGGGCGATGCGCTGCCGCTCCGTCTCTGCCGCATCCGACGCGAGGCGATCCACGAGGCGGATGATCTCAACCGTCGGCACAACCTGTTCCATGAGTTGAAACAAAAAAGCAGCGTCCGAATCGTCGTAGGTGCGGCGACGGGCGGTAAGGAAAAGTCGCCCGACCGTTTCGTTACGAATCTTAACGGGTACGGTCACGAAACATTCGGCGTCGAGCAGTCCGGCCAGACGGTGGCAATCCTCCTCGCCATCAATCGTCTTTTCGCCTGTAGCGGCATTCATGGCGTAGAATCTTTTATCGAAATTCAAACCGTACCAGCCGCTGTTGCAAACAAACGAGTGCGTTTCCGGCAAAAACAAAAACTGACTCGCCGCTCTATCGTCGAACGGTTCGGAGCGCATCGCGCGCTCAGGTTTGCCTCTTTCGGCGCGGCGCAGACGGTATTCGCTCGTGCCGTGTTCGTTCATAATGAGCAAGCAAGTTTCGGCGTCGTAGAAAGCGCGCAGGCGTTCCATAACATTGCCGAGCGTGCGATCAATACCGAAGCGTGGGTTGGAAAGCGTGCTAACTTCTTTGAGCAGCGCGAGCCTGCGCTTCAAAGTGATTTCCGAGCCGCCCCAGTAAGCGATCATAAAGCCGAGCACGACCAACACAGCCGAGCGCGTCAGAAAACTGTCATACTTGAATCCGGTTTGATCATAGAAGCCGATGGCAAAGCCGACCACGATAAACAAAACGGCCGAGAAGATGGCGACGCGCACGCCGGAGCCGAAGCCCCAGCGAAAGGAAGCGGCCATCACCGAAAAGAAAAAACCGAAGAAGAACACGCTGTTGGTGCTGCCGCTTAAGGCGATCACCATCGTGTACCACCCGACATCGATCCAGTGGGCGACGAGCGCAGGCAGTAACGGGCGGCGAAAAGCTTCGGACAGATAGAGAACGAGACTATAGACGAGATATAGGGCGAGCGTCGTGTAGGTGACGGAGGCGTAGCCGCCTGCCCGTATCGAATCGAGATACGTGACCAGCAGCGCCCCAATGGCCAGCACCAGCCGCATTAAAGCGACCATCCGATTGCTAATTGAGCCGTCCGATAAAATCACAAGCACCCGCCGCAAGAGTCAAACTGATTTTTACCCGGCCACCAGAAATGCACAAGGTAACGAAAGTCTTATGATCGGGAAACGTGGAAAGAAGCCGAATTTCCCAAAACCTGCTCCGTCGAAAATCGCACTGCAACCTCTTCACCTTAATTTATGACGCAATGTAAACACACGGTTTGCGCGACAAACGCAGTGATGAAGATTTACGAACAAAGTAAAAGCAAAAGGGAGAAGTTCCAATTTAGCATGAGAGAGGATTTTAGCATGAATAAAGAATCGTTTTTTACCACTTCTCAACTTTATTTACAATATGGGTTTAGAAATACGAAGACAAGGGCATCTGTAGATTTAAGTAATATTTAAGGGGAAAGTATAGCCGGACGAAAAACGCAGATAGCAACCGCCTCCGGGAAGAGGGAAGCGCATCACATTGCAAATAGAAAATCGGGGAATTGCGT
>JACCYN010000300.1 GCA_013696465.1 Pyrinomonadaceae bacterium | reverse complement strand
ACGATGGTTAAGCGCACGGAAGATTCGTTTCAAGCAGATTTGATTGACTCAATTAACCCCCACAACTCCGCGACCGACAATTGATCCGCCGCCCCGGTCGGCGAACCGACGCGCTCTCGCTCGCAGACTTCAACTTCCGCTCGTCTTTCTCGCGATCTTCGCCTTAATCTTTCTTCTGCATCTACCTCTGCTGAATCTGCCTTACTACTGGGATGAAGCCGGATATTTCATTCCGGCCGCGCGCGACATCCTTTTAACCGGCGACTTCGTTCCGCGCTCCACGCTCTCGAACGCGCACCCGCCGCTCGTAATGGCGTACCTTGCCTTGTGGTGGAAACTCTTTGGCTTCAGTTTCACCGTCACGCGCGCGGCGATGCTCGTCGTCGCCGCCCTCACGCTCACCGGAATCTTTCACCTCGCCCGCCGCACGGCGAACACCAGCGTTGCGGTTGCGACCGTCGTCTGCACAAGTCTTTACCCCGTCTTCTTCGCGCAGAGCACGCTCGCGCATCTCGACATGGCGGCGGCAGGGCTAACGATCTGGGGCTTGAATTTTTATCTTCCGCTCGCTTCCGCCGAAGACGAAGAGGGCGGCGATGTTGAGAAAGTGAAAAGCTCAAACGTGAGGCGCGCGTGGTGCATCGTTTTGTTTGCGCTCGCGGCGATGGCGAAAGAGACTGCGCTGCTCGCGCCCCTAGCTTTGTTCGCGTGGGAAATCTTTTGCTGGCTGGTGAGTCGCAAGCGCGGAACGCTTCCGACGTATTTCCTCGAAAGTCATTCGCCGTTGAGGTCGTTTCTTCTGCTGCTCGCCGCGCTGCCGCTCGCCTTGTGGCTCACCTACCACTACACGCGCACCGGATACTTCTTCGGCAATCCCGATTACTTTCGCTACAACGTCGAAGCGACGTTAAATTTGAATCGCATCTTCTCTGCCGCGTTTGAGCGGCTCTGGCAAGTGCTCGGCTACATGAGTCTATACTTGCTTACGCTCGCCGCCTTCGTCGCCATGTTCTTCCGCCCGCGAAATGATGCAGGCAATGAGCGCACGCGCATCGCCGTCGCAACGCAACTCGTGTTCGCCGTTCTCATCGCGGCTTACGCGAGCGCGCTCTCGGTGGTCGGCGGCGCGGTGCTCGCGCGTTACATGCTGCCCGTCGTGCCGCTCGTGATTTTAATTTGCGTTTCCACTCTTTGGCGGCGCGTGCGTTTGTGGAAATCAATCGTCGCGGTTGTGTGCGTCGGGTTCACGCTCGCTCTGTTCAAATATCCTTCGCACGGCTTTCCTTGGGAAGACAATCTGGCATACCGCGATTACATCCTTCTACACAAAGAGGCGGCGGGCGTGCTCTCCGCCAATTACAAAGACGCGCGCGTGTTGACAGCGTGGCCAGCGAGCGACGAACTTAAAACTTCGTATCTCGGCTACACCGACCGACCTCTCCAAACCGTGTGGCTCGAAAACTTTTCGCTTGAGAAACTGCGAGCGGCGAAAGAGAATTTGCAATTCGACGTGGCGCTCGTCTATCACAGCAATGCAGCCGTCCCCGATCTCGCGCCGGAGGATGCTGCGCGTGTTCTCGGCGGGCGAGTTGTTTACCACAAACGGCGCGACCGTCAATGGATCGCAATTGTGGATTTGCAAGTTCAAAGTTCGAGCGGGGCAAAGGCGCTCACACAACAATAAAACTTCTTTCCGTCGCTTTTGAGCATTTATGCCGTTTGAGATTTTACTTGCTCTCCGTTATTTGCGTTCGCGCCGTCGCGGGCGACTCGCGCATGTGACGGCGCTTGCGGCCGCCCTCGGCATTTGTCTCGGCGTCGCCGGACTGATTACGGCGCTTGCGCTCGCGCGCGGCTTTCAAGACGAACTGCAAGACAAAATCTTAAGCGGCACGGCGCATCTCACACTGCTGGGCGCAAGCGGCGAACCGCTGACGGATTGGCGCGCGATGCGGGCGCGCGTGCGTGAAGTGGCGGGCGTGCGCGAAGTGGCGGCGACTGCTTATGACGGCGCGCTACTCGTCACCGATAACGATTCGACCTACACGATTTTACGTCCCCTTGACATTGAATCGTCGCGCGCCGTCGCAGGAATCCGCCGCGCGCTCGTCACAGGCACGCTCGAACCTTTGCTCCACAATAACGAATTCACAGAAAGCGAAACGGCGCAAACTGCAAGCGCGGGGCGCGACGACGAGGCGAAGGTTGGGGAAGTTGAAGCGATCATCGGCGCGGAGTTGGCGGAGCGCACAGGGCTTCGCGTCGGCGACCGGGCGGAGATCATCACGGGCGAAGCGGGGAAAGATGCTTCCGTTGAAAGCGTGCGCTCGCACGAGGCGCGCATTGCCGGAGTGTTTCGCTCCGGTCTTTACGAATACGATTCGACGTGGTGTTACATCTCGCTCGCGGCCGCCGCGCGCATCAGTGGAGACGTTTCCCCGATCTCCGCTTTGAGCGTTGAAGTTCAAGATATTTACAAAGTCGCGGAAGTGGAAAGCGACGTGCAGGCGAAAATCGGCAATCGCTTTACGACGGTGAATTGGCAGGAGGCGAATCGCCCGCTCTTCGCCGCGCTTGAATTGGAGCGGCGCGTCGTCGCCTTTGTGATCGCGCTCATTATGATCATCAGCGCGCTCAACATCACGACGAGCCTTGTGCTGCTTGTCGTTGAACGGCGCGGAGACATCGCTATTTTGCGTGCAATGGGGGCGCGAGACGGAAGCGTGATGGGAATTTTTGTGATCGAAGGCGCGGCCTTGGGGCTGGTGGGCGCGGGCGCGGGCGCGCTGCTCGGTCTCGTCGTTTGTTTCCTCGCCAACCGCTTTCGCCTTGTGCAACTGCCCGCCGACGTTTACTCACTGAGTTACGTTCCGTTTCACCCGCGCTTTGCTGACGTTTGGCTAACGTGGTTGGCGGCTTTCGTGATCAGTCTACTAGCGACTCTTTATCCGGCGCGCGCGGCCGCGCGCGTGCGTCCCGCCGAAGCTTTGCGCTACGAGTGATCGTACTCTCCTCGCGCCCGGCTTTTATTGAACTTAATTTAAGATTTCAACCGAAGCTTTTGTGATCGTAATCTTTCACTTATGTCAACGCTCGTTGCGCGCGATCTTCGTAAAGCTTATTCATCTCCATCGGGCGCGAGGATTGAAGTTTTGCGCGGCGCGTCGTTCACAATCGGTTCAGGCGAGATGGCGGCCATCGTCGGCGCATCAGGCGCGGGCAAATCAACTCTGCTTAATCTGCTCGGCGGACTTGAAGCGGCGGACGATGGTTCGGCCTGTCTCGATGATTTTGAAATCACGACGGCGCGTGGGGGCGAGTTAACTCGCTTTCAGAGGTGCGATGTCGGCTTTGTGTTTCAGTTTCACCGTCTGCTGCCCGATCTGACGGCGGCGGAGAACGTCGCGCTGCCGTTGCTCATCGCGCGGCGAAGGAGCGCGGACGCGCGCCGGGAGGCCGTTTCGATGCTGGAGCGCGTCGGGCTGGGCGAACGTCTCAGCCACCGTGCGGGCGAACTGTCGGGCGGCGAAGCAGGGCGCGTGGCGATTGCGCGCGCGCTTGTTCGCTTCCCGCGCCTTGTGCTCGCGGACGAACCGACCGGCAATCTTGATCAGAAAACGGCTGACGAGACGGGCGAATTGCTGCGCGCGCTGTCGGCTGAACGTCGAACGATCACCATTATTGCCACGCATAACGAGCGTCTGGCCGCTCTCTGCCATCGCGTCTTTCGTCTTGAAGGCGGGCGGCTCGCGGAAGTCTGACGGAAAAGAATTTAGCAACGAGAAAAGAGCCTTGCGCAATTTCGCATCTGACATCCGGCCGTATCTTCGGTTATAATGTCGGGCGTGCGCTACGGACGAATTCGGTTCTCTCCCGGACGGACGGGTTCGGAGGCGCGCATCTGTAGAAGCCACAATCATAACTGTTGAGTAATACAATTTCGAGGCGGTACAAAGTAAGCATGTTTGAACGCTATACGGAGAAAGCGCGGCGGGTAATTTTCTTTGCGCGCTACGAGGCGAGTCAGTTCGGCGCGCCCGCCATTGAGCCGGAACATCTTCTGCTAGGCTTGCTGCGCGAAGACAAAAGCTTGACGACGCGCTTTCTCGTGCGCGCCCAATCCTCGGTGGACGCGATTCGCAAAGAGGTCGAAGGGCGCTCGGCATTGCGGGAGAAGATTCCCGCTTCCGTCGAGTTACCGCTTTCTTCGACGACGCGGCGCGTGCTCGCCTACGCGCACGAGGAATCCGACCGTTTGCAGCATCGCCACATCGGGACGGAACATCTGCTGTTGGGGTTGCTGCGCGAAGAGCATTCGATTGCGGCCGAGATTCTTTTGGAGCGCGGGCTTCGTATCTCGGCCGTGCGCGAAGAGGTGGTGCGCTTGAGCGGCGCCGACCCGCGCGCCGCGCAGAAAAAGGAGACGCCGCACCTCGCCGAGTTTTCGCGCGACTTAACGGATGACGCCGCGAACGACAAACTCGATCCGCTCGTCGGGCGCGAAGCCGAGATCGAGCGCGTCGTGCAAATCCTTTGTCGCCGCACGAAGAATAATCCCGTGCTGATCGGTGAACCGGGCGTCGGCAAAACCGCCATCGTTGAAGGCTTGGCGCAGCGGATCGTGCGCGGCGAAGTTCCCAGCTTTCTTGACGGCAAGCGCGTGCTCTCGCTTGATCTCTCTCTGATCGTGGCGGGCACGAAATATCGCGGGCAGTTCGAGGAACGCCTGAAACAGATTATGCGCGAACTCGTCGAAAATCCGCAGTACATCGTTTTCATTGATGAGCTTCATACGCTCGTCGGCGCGGGCAGCGCGGAAGGTTCTTTGGACGCCGCAAACATTTTGAAGCCCGCCCTTTCGCGCGGCGAGGTTCAGTGTATCGGCGCGACTACGCCCGCAGAGTTTCGTAAATCAATCGAAAAGGATCGCAGCTTAGAGCGTCGTTTCCAAGCCGTGAAAGTTCCGCCGCCGTCGGAAGAGGAAACCGTGCGCATACTTGAAGGCGTGCGCGAACGCTACGAGGCTTTCCACCAAGTTCATTACGCGGACGATGCGCTTGAGGCAGCCGTCTATCAATCGAACCGCTACATCCCCGACCGTTTTCTGCCCGACAAAGCGATTGACGTGATTGACGAAGCAGGAGCGCGCGTCAAACTCCGCGCCCGCCGCACGCCTTCGACCGAAAGCTTCGGCAATCTCTTTCCCGATCAAACGCCGGATTTCGGCGCGGGGTCGAAAACTCCGGGCGCGCGCGCTTCCTATTTAAGCCGCGCCGAAGCGGACGAACTGCTGCCGTTAGAGGTGACGAAAGACGACATCGAAGACGTGATCGCGCGTTGGACGGGGATTCCCGTCACGTCGCTCAAAGAAGAAGAGATGGCGAAACTCCTACGCATCGAAGACGAATTGCATAACCGCGTGATCGCGCAACGCCCGGCCATCTCCGCGCTCGCGCGCGCGATCAGGCGTTCGCGCGCCGGACTCAAAAGCCCGCAGCGTCCCGTCGGATCGTTTCTCTTCTTGGGGCCGACCGGCGTTGGCAAAACCGAAGTCGCGCGCAGCTTATCCGAATTTCTTTTCGGTTCGGAACGCTCGATGATTCGCTTCGATATGTCGGAGTTGATGGAGAAGCACGCGGTTTCAAAACTGATCGGTTCGCCGCCCGGCTACGTCGGGCACGAAGAGGGCGGGCAACTCACCGAACGCATCAAACGCTCGCCTTATTCGGTCGTGCTCTTCGACGAGATTGAGAAGGCGCACCCCGACATTTTCAACGTCTTGCTGCAAGTTTTTGAAGACGGAATCTTAACGGACGCCTTGGGCAACACCGTTGATTTCAAAAACACGATCATCATCATGACCTCGAACATCGGCGCGCGCTTCATCCAGAAGCGCGGCACGCTTGGCTTTCAAGCCTCCGCGAACGCCTCGCGCGAAAAGATGGAAGACATGGTGATGTCGTCCGTGCGCCAAACTTTCAACCCGGAATTCATCAACCGCCTCGACGAGATCATCATCTTCGACCAACTCGTGGAAGAGGAATTGCTGGAGATCGTCGGGCTGCAAATCGCCGGATTAAACCGCACGCTCAATCGTCGCGGACTCGAAGTGCGTCTGACGGAAGAAGCGCGCCGATGGATCGTTCAGAAGACGTGCGCGGATCGCAATTACGGCGCGCGCCCGCTCCGCCGCGCCTTGCAAAAGTACGTCGAAGACCCGCTTTCGGAAAGTTTAATTCAAGGCACGCTCGGCGATTCGCCCGTGATCGAAGTTTTCGTTGATGGAGACGAACTGGGTCACCGTCCGGCGGGCGTTGAAGAAGATGACGCGCTCTTGATCCACTGACGTATGAATGCAAAAGTAAAAAGGTAAAAGACAAAAATTAAAGCCCAGAAGAATGCGTAATTGTCGTTGATTGCGACTTTTACCTTTTGCCTTTTACCTTTTGCCTTGTTTATAATGCCCGACTTCGCTGGCCGTATTGGTTAAGAGGCGACGAGCAACTTGGCTTGGAGGCTTTGAATCCAAGAGCCTCAAGAAGTTCGGCGCGGTAATCTTCCTAAAAACAGCACCCGGCCGCCGCGCGCCGCTTCCGGCTGGCAATGATTTTGTTCTCGGTCAAGCTCTCCTCAGGAAAGCACACAACAGTTTTAATGGGAAAAGCTTATATGCGATTCTTCCGCCCCCTTTTATTTGTTCTTCTTTTAACCGCCGTCGTCTCCGGCGCACTCGTACCCACACCGTTTTTCTTTCGCGCCTATGCCCAAGAAGCGCCGC
>JACCYN010000290.1 GCA_013696465.1 Pyrinomonadaceae bacterium | reverse complement strand
GCCGTTCTACAATCACGAAACAGTTGACACCGCGTGGCTGATCACGGCGAAGTTCATCGCGCCGCTTTTATCTCAGTCAAAAATCTCCGAAGCATCACAAGTCAGCTCCGTACTCGCCTCCGTGCGCGGTAACCGGATGGCGATTGCGGCGGTCGAGTCTGCTCTCTGGGATTTAGAAGCGAAGATGATGGAGCGTCCGCTCTGGCAACACATCGGCGGGACGCAACGCGAGATCAACTGCGGCGTCTCAATCGGTTTACAGCCGACGATGGATGCGTTGCTCGATAAAATCAACCGCGAACTCGAAAGCGGTTATCAACGCATCAAAATCAAGATCAAACCCGGCCGAGACATCGAACTCCTGCGCGCCGTGCGCCGTGCGTTTCCTTCAATCACGCTCTCCGTTGACGCTAATGCCGCTTACGATCTCGAAAAAGATTTTCCCCTTCTCAAACAACTCGATGATTTTGCTTTGTTGATGATCGAGCAACCGCTCGCGCCCGGCGACCTGATTGATCACGCGAAGTTGCAACGTGAATTAAAAACCGCAATCTGCCTTGATGAATCAATCCTGAATCTTGACGATGCGCGCCACGCCCGCGAACTCGCCGCGTGTCGCATCATCAACGTCAAACTCGGCCGCGTCGGCGGTCATAGCGAGGCAGGTAAAATTCAAGTGTTTGCGCTCAGGCACAACATCCCTGTCTGGTGCGGCGGAATGCTTGAGTCCGGCATTGGGCGCGCGCACAACATCGCCATGTCCACACTGCCCGGCTTCACGCTGCCCGGTGATGTCTCTGCATCCGCAAGGTATTGGACGGAGGACATCATCGAGCCTCCGGTTGTCGTTTCTAAAGAAGGCACGATTACCGCGCCCATAGAACCCGGCATCGGTTATGAAGTCAACGAAACACGAATCGAAGAATTAACCGTTAGACGAGAAACCGTTTCGCTTCAGTAACGGCAAATCGAAAAATCTTTCCGTGCTGGTGGACGTTTGACTCGCTCTTCATTTATCCTGCAATCTCTTCGTTCAGATTTTCTCGTCGAACAACCGAAAGTTCAGGAGTCCAAAGAATGCGTCAACGCAAGTTTCCCCGAACGTGCTCCACCTTCCTTCTATTAATTGCGATTTTCAGTTTTCAAACAAACATCGTCGTCGGACAAAATCAACCCGCGCCTTCAACGAATGAAGTAAACGCTAAGACTTTCGAGAATCTTCAGTGGCGCAACATCGGCCCGTCAAACATGGGCGGGCGCACGGCCGATGTTGAGGGCGTGCCGGGCAACCCGAACATCGTCTACGTCGCCACCGCTTCCGGCGGGCTTTTCAAAACGACGAACGGCGGGATGCGCTGGACTCCCATCTTCGAGCGTCAGGGCACGATCTCCATCGGCGACATCGCGCTCGAACCCGGAAACCCAGACGTGATCTGGGTCGGCACGGGCGAATCGAACGTGCGCAACAGCGTCTCGTTCGGCGACGGTGTTTATAAATCAACGGACGGCGGCAAGACGTGGCAGCACATGGGACTCAGGGATTCCGAACGCATCTCGCGCATCCTTATCAACCCGCGCAACCCCGACACAGCTTACGTAGGCGCGCTCGGCCGCGCCTACGCGCCGAACGAAGAGCGCGGCGTTTTTATGACGACCGACGGCGGAAAAACTTGGACGCGCACGCTCTACATTGACAACCAGCACGGCGTCGCCGACATGGACATTGATCCGAACAATCCAAACATTCTCTACGCCGCGATGTGGAAGTTTGAGCGCAAGCCGTGGACGCACCGGAGCGGGAGTGAGCAGGGCGGCGTCTTCAAATCAATTGACGGCGGCAGAACGTGGAAGAAACTGACGACGGGTTTGCCGAAGCTGATGGGGCGCATCGGCGTCAAGGTCGCACCGAGCAATCCGCAAGTTGTTTACGCCATCACGGAATCGAAGGAGGGTACGCTGTTTCGTTCGGACGACGCGGGCGAAAACTTCCGCCAAGTCTCACGGCAGACGAGCATCGTCTCGCGCGGTTTTTACTACACGGACGTGCGCGTTGACCCGACGATCGAAAACCGCGTCTACGCCGTCGCATCCACTCTCTATCTCTCGATTGACGGCGGGCGCACGTTTCGCTCCATGTCACCGCGCACGCACATTGATTACCATGCTTTGTGGATTGACCCGAAAGACCCGCGCCGGATGTGGCAGGGGCAGGATGGCGGCGTCGCCGTCTCCTACGACACGGGCGAGACGTGGGAATACGTCAACAATTATCCGATGGGGCAGTTCTACCAAATATACGCCGACAACCGCCAGCCGTTCTATTACGTGATGGGCGGACTTCAAGACAACGGCACGTGGGCTGGACCCTCGCGCACGCGCGAACCGGCCGGAATCCTTAACGACGATTGGCGCATGATCAGCTTCGGCGACGGCTTCCACGTTTTCAATCACGCCGACAACCCCGATCTCTACATTTCTGAATCGCAAGGCGGCGCGATCGTCCGCACCGACATGCGCACGCGCGAGCAGCAATCCATCACGCCCGATCCGCGCGACGCAGGCGGCCCCGCTTCCTTGCAGAAGTACCGCTTCAACTGGAACGCGCCCGTCATCCCTTCGCCGCACGACAAGAACACCATCTATCTCGGCGGCAACGTCGTTTTCCGTTCGACTGACTTCGGGAAAACGTGGACAGCGATCAGCCCCGACCTGACGACGAATGACAAAACGAAACAAGCTGACGCGGGCGGACCCGTCGCCTTCGAGAACACGGGCGCGGAGTATTACACGACGATCATCAGCATCGCCGAATCTCCTCTGCGTCAAGGCATGATCTTCGCAGGCAGCGACGACGGCCAATTGCAAATGACTTCGGATGGCGGACGGAATTGGACGAACCTCACACCGAACATCACGGGACTCGCCGCCAACTCTTCGGTCTCGCACGTCGAGCCGTCGCGCACTGATGCGAACATCGTTTATGCTTCGTTTGATCGTCATCAACTCGACGATTTCCGCCCGTACATTTTCAAGTCAACTGACGGCGGGCGCACGTGGCGCAACATCGCGGGCAACCTGCCCCAGAAGGCGCACGTCTGGGTTGTGCGCGAAGACCCGAAGAATACAAATTTAATTTACGCCGGGACGGAGTTGGGATTATTCGCTTCCTACAACGCGGGCGCGAATTGGATTCCGCTCAACATGAAGAATCTGCCGAACGTCGCCGTCCACGACATCATCGTTCACCCGCGCGAAAACGATCTCATCATCGGCACGCACGGGCGCAGCATCTTGATATTCGACGACGCGACGGCGATTCAAGGGATGACGCCGCAAATCATCACGAGCGATCTTCATCTTTTCGAGCCGCGCGCTGGCCTTCGCTACACGCAGAGGTTTACGCGCTACGGCATCGGCGACAAAGTTTTTACGGGACAGAATCCGCCGTATGGCGCGATCATCACTTACTACCTTAAGAACAAACTTGATCCGAAGACAACAGTTAAGCTGCAAATCTACGACGCTAACAACAAGCTCGTCAGCGAATCGGCCAACGTGCCGAAAGAAGCGGGCTTGAACCGCGCCGTGTGGGATTTGCGTTACGGCGGCCCGCGCGTGCGTCGCCCGCCGACGGATGAAGAGGTGCAATTCACGGGCGGCCCGCGCGGCCCTCAAGTCCTCCCCGGCACGTACACCGTCAAACTCACGGTCGGGGGTCAAACGCAGGAGCGGCGAGTCGAAGTGCGCCTTGATCCGACGATCACGGTTGCGCCCGCCGACTTGCAGTCGCAAAACGAGATCACACTGAAGTTGCGCGATATGCAATCGGCCGTTAACGACTCGCTGCGGACGCTCGACAGCATCAAAGCTCAACTTCAATTCATCGAGCGCACCGTTAAGGATCGTTCGACCGAGCCGCCGAAAGAATTAGCTGAGGCGATTGCCAATTACACGAAGCAGGTTGACGCGATGCAGAATAGCCTTGCGCGTCCCGACGGCGGCTTGGGCTTTGAAGGTCGCGCGCAACTCGTTGATAAGATCGGTGGACTCTTCTTCGCCATTGACGGCGCGAACGCCGCGCCCACCGCGCCGCAACGCGAATACTTCACAGAGTTGCAAACCGAAACTCGACAGCGCGTGGGCGAAGTCAATAAATTCATCAACGACACGGTGCCGAAGTTGAACGAAACTTTGCGACGATTGGGCGCGCCGAACGTCGTGCCCGGCAAACCCATCGCGGAGAATCCGTGAGTGTGCGTTGTGCTAGATATTAACTTCGAGGGTGGGGCTTGCTAATTCCCCGCCCTTTTTGCTTGCGGTGAACAAAGGTTTTGCGCGAAGCTAACTTATTGACGCCGATTGGCATCAATATAAGGGCGCGTTTTACGATTCGCGTCCTAACTCTGAACGATTAAAGGAAAAGACAGATGCGCTTAAAACTGAAAAGAACATTCGCGGCTCTTCTCTTTATTGCACTCTTTTTCTCCCTGCACAGTAAATTATCTTTCGCGCAAACCGGCGCGCAATCGCAAACACACGAGTCGGCGCGTTCCGATAAGTTTACGGGCGGACGCATCGAGCGCGCCGCGTTTGAACCCGGACAGCCCGACATCGAAATTACGGTCAACGTCCCCGCGTTTCGCCTCACGCTTTGGCAGAACAACAAAGAGGTTGCTGTCTATCCAATCGGCGTCGGGCTTAAAGAATTCCCGATCTCCATCGGCGAGCGGAAGGCTTCCGAAGTAATCTGGAATCCTTCGTGGATACCGCCTCACAGCGACTGGGTACGCGGCATGGAAGGCGTCCAACCCGGCGAAGTGATCAAGGCGACCGACCCGCGCAACCCGCTCGGCAAACTTAAAATCACGCTCGGCAGCGGC
Organism: Pyrinomonadaceae bacterium; assembly: GCA_013696465.1. GTDB lineage: Bacteria > Acidobacteriota > Blastocatellia > Pyrinomonadales > Pyrinomonadaceae > JACCYN01. Next base: position 2,210 of record JACCYN010000290.1, on the reverse strand, counting down.
TACCTCATTCACCAAGCGGCGAAGACGACCGATCTCGGCAACCTCGTTTCACACGGCTGCGTAAGAATGCTCCGGCGCGATCTCTACGACCTCGCCGAAAAGATCGTCGCCGCGCGCTCGCTGCCCGTTACAAAAAGACAGATCGAGCGGGCGAAGGTGGGCAGCCGGATGTTGGTCGCCGCGCTCGACGAACCGCTCACGGTTGACATCAACTACGACACGGAAGTTGTCGAAGCGGGCGTGCTGCACCTCTACCCGGACGTTTATGATCGCGGCACGGATACGATTGAACGGTTGCGCGCCGAACTCGAAGCGAGCGGTGTAGATGAGTCGTCTGTGAGCGACGCGACGTTGCGCCGGATGTTGGCGCGCCCGAACAAATCGCAAGAGTACGCGGTGAGCGTGGAAAGTATCAACGCGAATCGCGCGCTCGCAGACGGTCGCAATCGCTCTCTAGTCACAGGGCAAGCGGTGAGAACGAACACGAGACGACGCGCCGGAGCAGCGCAAAGATCATCATCAACAAGATAAGGGAAAAGCGCTGAAAGAAAAGAGAAAGGGCGGAAGTGGAAACGGTTCTCACTTCCGCCCTTTCGCCTTGCCTACTTTACTTCCTGCGGAATGTATTCCCAGTGCCAAGGTTCATAGTAGTAAGGATGAAAGCCGAATCTCTCGGCGTTCTTGACGAGCCACTTGTAGACGGACGTTTTGACTTGAATCGCGCGGTTCCAGTCTACGGTTTCAACCGGATCGCCGCCGACGTAGAGATCGAGCGCGCGCCCCGTAAAGTGCGGGCTGTTGACGGCGAGTCCCGCGCGCCCCGCGCCCGGCGACAAGCGGCGCAGACGCTCTTGATATTCGCGCGAACGAAACGACGAGATGATCTTCAGACGCTTTTCCGAAGCGGCGAGTTCGTTATTCGCGGTCGTCTGTAAGCCAAGCGATTTATCGGCGATGGCGGCAGCGAGCATTCGCTTGTAAGCGTTGTAAGCTTCGCGTTCGACTTGCCGCAGTTCGACTTCGCGCGTCGGATCGTAGAACTCCGACGCGGGCGCGGTAATCAGTTGACGGGGATGCGGATAAATCCGATCTTTGATGCGGCGCGATTGCCACACGGAGATCATCCCGTAAAGCGTATCGCCGTCGAGTACGCCGCTCGGCGCGAGTCCCGCTCCCTGTTGCCAACGCGCGAGCGCCGCCGCAAATCTGTTCGTGTTGATGTTTTCTTCTGTGTTAATCATCCGATTGATGAGCAGCGTGTAGAGACGCCATCCGCGCTGCGACTTGCCGCCGAAAGTCCACCCAAGATTGTTCGCGAGCAAAGCGTTCTGACCGACGGCGACGGAGTTGACGACAAAATTTTCGGCGGCGTTCGTCGCAGGCGCAGCAGTCGGAGCGGGCGAGGCGTTGGCGGGAGGTTGATTAACGACGCGCTCTCTGACGGCGGTGTTGATCTGGCTGTTCGTCGGCGGCGTGGCGATGCACCCGGACGCGAGAACCGCCACCAACGCGAGTGAAGCTTTTCTTTTCGTCATTCGCAAACTTCTCCTGAGAAAAGAGAACTTGAGGAGGCACGCAGTCCGTCAGATGTTTGCCGCGCGATTATGGTTTGACGCCGAACGCAATTTAAGACGAAAACTTAAGTTGTGTGGGAGGAGAGGCGGGGAAGAGTCTCATTGAAAGGCCGGGTAAAATAATTACAAGCATGACGATCAGTTATCGCGCCTAGGATGTATTGATGCGACGAGCCGACCGACAACTTAAGGCAAGAAAAACTTGCTCGAAAAATGCCTGAGTTAGCGAGGATGCCGCAATGTTGGTAAGGATTGAGGATTCTTTTTATAATTTCTGACCCGCAGTTGTTTCACCCGCCGGGCGCCCCGAAAGAGAGTTCGGGGCGTTTAGGTTCGCGCCGTCGTCAACCCCGATGCCGAGGCGGCCAACCAATTCGCCGCCGAGCCAGCCCGTGAGGAGCGCGAGTCCCGCGCCCGCAAACGAAAGAAGATGAGCAAGCGTTTCGGGGCGCTCCGGCGCGTCGCGGCGCAGCCACCAACTGCCGATGAATAGCAGAAGCACAATGACGTTGCCGACCCCGTGCGTCAACCCAACGGACTTGGCGCGCGTGCCCCGCGGAATGGCAAACCAATCGATCCAGCCAAAGGGCGCGGCGGCGAAACCGCCGATCAGGCCAGCAACGATCATCCAGTGGG